>DATDHP010000322.1:0-2946 GCA_036521515.1 Vicinamibacterales bacterium | reverse complement strand
CGCCGCGGCGACATCATCGAACCGCTGGGCGTCAGCTTCACCAACCCGCTGCCGCTCCTGCTCCATCACGACAGCCGGCAACCCGTCGGCACGGCGCATTTCAAGACCCCGACCGCCGACGGCATCGAGTTCTCGGCGACGATTGCCACGATCGACGAGCCGGGCACGCTCCGCGATCGGGTGAACGAAGCCTGGCAGTCGATCAAGGCCGGGCTCATTACCGGGGTGTCGATCGGCTTCCGTGATCTCGAGTCCGCCTTCCTGAAGGAGGGCGGCATCCGCTTTCTCAAGAGCGAAGTCGTCGAGCTGTCCCTGGTGACGGTCCCCGCGAATGCGGAGGCCACGATTCTGACCATCAAAACCCTCGACACGGCCGCGCCGGCCATCGATCGGCGAAAGGATGCGCCTGCCATGACCACTGCTGAACAAATCGTGCAATGGAGCAATACGCGGGCGCCGAAGGCCGCGCGCATCACGGAGCTCATGGCGCGGTCGGCCGCCACGGGCGAAACGCTCAATGACACCCAGTCGAAGGAATTCGACGGCCTCGAGGCCGAGGTCCAGAGCATCGATCTCCAACTGCGCCGCTTGCGGAGCGCGGAGCAGCTCCTGCTGGCCGCCGCGGTGCCCGTCCCCGCGACGCCGCCGGCGCTCGAGCCGAGCCCGGCACGGACCACCGGCGTGCCGGTCATCACGGTGAAGGCGGTCCCGCCCGGCACAGCCTTCGTGCGCTACACGTGCGCCATGCTGGCCTGCAAGGGGAACTATTACGAAGCCGCCGAATACGCCAAACGCTGGAACGATACGACGCCGGAAGTGGCCTTGCACCTGAAGGCGGCGGTGGCGCCAGGCACGGTCACCGATGTCACCTGGGCCGGCCCGCTCGTCAGCCAGACGATTGCGGCGGACTTCATCGAGCTCCTGCGCCCGGCGACGATTCTCGGCAAGATTCCCGGCCTGCGCAGCGTGCCCTTCAACACGAAGGTGCCCTCCCAGACGGCCGGCGGCACCTATGGCTGGGTGGGCGAGGCGAAACCCAAGCCGGTGACCAAGCTCGCCTTCAGCGCCGAAACGCTGGCGATTACGAAGGCGGCCGGCATCATCGTGTTGACAGAGGAACTCGTGCGCCTCTCGAATCCCTCCGCCGAGGCGCTGGCGCGGCAGGACATGATTGCCGGCATCGCCCAGTTCCTGGATTCGCAGTTCATCGATCCGGCGATCACCGCCGTCGCCGGCGTCAATCCGGCCTCCATCACCAACGGGGCGCCGACGGCCGCCGCCACGACCAATCCGCTGGCCGACATCATGACGCTGCTGAACTACTTCGCGACCAACAACGTGCCGATCGAGGGCATCACATTCATCATGTCGCAGGCCAACGCGCTGGCCATGTCGTTCAAGACGAATACCGATGGCAGCCCGGTCTTTCCGAACGTCGGCATCAACGGCGGCACCTTCAAGGGCATCACCATCGTCACGAGTCAGGCCGCCGGCACGAACGTCATTGCGCTGCAGCCCTCGCTGATTCTCCACGCCGATGACGGCGGCGTCACCATTGACGCCAGCCGCGAAGCGTCGCTCCAGATGGATAGCGCGCCGATGTCGCCGCCGGATGCGACCACCGTGCTCGTCAGCCTGTGGCAGAACAATCTCGTCGGCCTCCGGGCCGAGCGGTTTGTCAACTGGAAACGCGTCGGCACGAGCGTGATGTACCTGACGGCCGCCGCCTATCCGGCGCCGACGGCGTAACACGCAGGATGAGACCCATGTCTGAGACCCCGAAGAAGATGGTCCTGGTCGAATCGCTCGAGTGGCACACCTATGATGGCCAGGGGCGCGACGTCGGCACGACCTATGAGCTGCCGGAATCGCTGGTTGAGAGTGTGCGCAGCCAGGGCAAGGCGCGGCCGGTCGCCGAGGGGACGGCCCATCGCGAGCCGGTGACGCCCGTCGTCTCGACGGCGACCGGGCCGACCGCGCCCCGCTCCACCCCTCAGACGCCGAAGCCCTGATGCGTCTGCTCGGGCTGACGATCGTGCGGACCAAGGCGCTGACGCTGGCACCGGTGTCGCCGTGGTGGGGTGGACGCAGCGGCTGGTTCCCGGTCGTGCGCGAATCCTTTGCCGGTGCCTGGCAGCAGAACGTGGACGTGCGCCTCACCGACGTGCTGCAACATCCGACCGTCTACGCCTGCGTCTCGCTCATCAGCGGCGACATCGCCAAGATGCCGCTCCGGCTCGTCGTGCTCGACGCCACCGGCATCTGGATGGAAACGGAGTCGGCGGCTTTCAGTCCGGTGTTACGGAAGCCGAATCGCTACCAGACGCGCCTGGCGTTCATCAAGAGTTGGGTCATCTCCAAGCTGACGCGCGGGAACACGTACGTCCTGAAGCAGCGCGACAACCGGCAGGTCGTGACGGCGCTTTATGTCCTCGATCCCGCGCGCGTGACACCGCTTGTGGCACCGGATGGCGCGGTCTATTACGACCTGCGCCAGGACGAGCTCGCCGACGTCCCACAGCAGGTCGTGGTCCCCGCCTCGGAAGTGATTCACGACACGATGAATACGCTGTACCACCCGCTCGTCGGCTTCGGTCCGCTCTACGCGTGCGGGCTGGCGGCCACGCTCGGTCTCAAGATGGTGACCAACAGCGCGAAGTTCTTCGCGAACGGGTCACAACCCTCCGGCATCCTGACGGCGCCGCAGGAAGTCACGACCGCGCAGGCCGAGGACTACAAACAACGATGGGAAACCGGCTTCACCGGGGACAACGTCGGCAAGGTGGCGGTCCTGGGCGGCGGCTTGAAGTACGAGCCGCTGCGCCAGACGGCGGTCGATTCGCAACTGACCGAACAATGGAAGTCGAGCAGCGAGGCCATCTGTGCGGCGTTTCATGTCCCGGCGTATCTCGCGGGCGTGGGGCCGATGCCGACCTACAACAACAT
>DATDHP010000321.1:0-13410 GCA_036521515.1 Vicinamibacterales bacterium | reverse complement strand
GGCGCTCTTGATGCGGTTCACCTGCTTCACCAGCAGGAACACGGCGAACGCGACGATCAGGAACGCGATGATTTCGTTGACGAACTGCCCGTAGGCGATGACGGGAATCCCCTTCGTCTTCGCGTCGGCCAGCGAGATGGGCACGCCTTTGGACGCGTCGAGCACGTAGAAGAGGCTCGAGAAGTCGATACGGCCGAGCACGAGGCCGAAGGGCGGCATGATCACCCCTTCGACGAGAGCGGTGACGATGCGCCCGAAGGCCGCGCCGATGACGACGCCCACGGCCAGGTCGATGACATTGCCGCGCGCGATGAACTCACGGAATTCCGTCCACATTCGCGGACCACCTCCCGGCGCTCGCGCCGGGCGACAGTGTCGGAGCTGACGAGCTTTCGCATGACACGACCTCCTTCGAGATCCACGGACCAGAACAGTATCCCGACAGGCGGGCGCACGTACAATTGACACACTGAAGGGGCCGCCACGGTATGATTGAAAGCTCTCGTCTTGCCCTCGATTCGGAAAGGAGCCACACATGCGGATTCTGACAGGAATCCTCGTCTTGACCTTGGGGCTCTCCATTGGGTTTGCGACCACATCTTCCACGGCCAGCGCGGCCGTGCAGGCGAAGATGACGGAGGCGGACTACGACGCGATCATGAAGAAGGTCGGGCCGACCAACGGCGCGATGCAGAAGGCATTGAAGTCCGGCGCTCTCGCCGACGGCGCCAAGGGTGCCCAGCAACTGGCGATGCTGTTCGTCGACGTGGAGCGCTTCTGGACGCAGTACAAAATCAAGGACGCGATGATGTGGGCCGCCGAGGCACAGAAGTATGCAAAGCAGGCGGCTGCCGCCGCCGAGGCCGGCGATCAGATGAAAGCGGTAGAGGCGGCCACCAGTCTCCTCGGCGACTGCAAACAGTGCCACGGCACCTACCGGATGGGAAGCCAGGAGGCCGGGTTCAGCATCAAGCCGGGGGTGCTGGGCGCCGAGTAGCCGGCAGCTTGAAGCTGGCAGCTGGCAGTGACGTTTACTGCCAGCTGCTGCCGGCGGCCCACTGCCCGCTGCCAGCTTCCATGTCCACAGACGACCCGTTGTGGGCATTCAATGACGAATCCCGAGTCCCGAACCCCAAATCCAGAACCAAACGGGCCTACAATCCCGAGATGGTGCGGCGCCTTGCGCTGGTCGCGGTTGTGCTGGTCGCCATCGACGGCAGCGCCGCTGCGCAGGCGCCGACGCGTCCCATTGCCGTCGTCGCGGAGCTGGATGGGATCATCCATCCTGTGTCCGCCGAGTACCTGAACGGCGCCATCGACCAGGCCGACACTTCCGGCGCCGACGTCGTGATCGTCGTGCTGCGCACGCCCGGAGGCCTGCTCGACTCGACGCGCGCGATCGTGTCGCGCATGATCGTCTCGCGCGCGCCGGTCGTCGTGTTCGTCGGTCCGGCCGGCGCCCGCGCCGCGTCGGCAGGCTTCATCATCACGCTGGCCGCTGACGTCGCGGTCATGGCGCCGGGCACGCATATCGGCGCAGCGCACCCGGTGTCGGGCACCGGCCAGCAGATGGACGAGACGATGTCCTCCAAAGTCGCGTCGGACACCGCGGCCTACGCGCGGTCGCTCGCAGAAGCCCGCGTCCGCAACGTGGAACTTGCGGCGCTCGCCGTCACCGAGAGCCGCGCCTTCACCGATCACGAAGCGCTCGCGGCGCAGCCACCGCTCGTCGACTTCGTCGCACAGGACCTCGACGACGTACTGCGAAAGCTGGACGGCCGGATCGTGCGCCGCTTCGACGGCCGCACGACGACCGTCCACACGGCGAATGCCGACATACGGCGCGTCGAGATGACGCGCCGGCAGCAGTTCCTCAGCGCGATTGCGCACCCACAGGTTGCATACATCCTGCTCACGCTGGGAATTCTGGGCCTCACCGTGGAGCTCTGGAATCCGGGAGCGGTCGTGCCGGGCGTCGCCGGCGGCCTTGCCCTGCTGCTCGCGTTCTTCGCCTTCCAGATCGTGCCGGTCAACACGGCGGGGCTGCTCCTGATCGTCTTTGGCCTCGCCCTGCTCGTGCTGGAACTCAAGATGCCGAGCTTCGGCGCACTCGGTATCGGCGGGACGATCAGCCTCGTCATTGGCTCGGTCATGATGACGCGCGAGGTCCCGGGCGTCCGCGTGGGCCTCGGAGTCATTCTGCCGGCCGCACTCGGCCTGGCCGCCATCGTGCTCGGGCTCGGCCGCCTCGCGTTCAGGGCGCAGCGGCTCCGGCCCGAAACCGGCATTGAGGCCATGATTGGCGAAGTGGGCCGCGCCAGAACACCGGTCACGGCCGACGCACCGGGACACATCGATGTGCATGGCGAGATCTGGCGGGCGGTGAGCCGCGTGCCGCTCCCGCCCGGCGCACCGGTCCGCGTGATCGAGGTGAACGGTCTTACGCTGGTCGTGGAGCCGACCGACGGTCTCCCGGCCGAAGGAGCACGCGCATGGAAGGGCTGACGTTATCACCGGGATTGATCCTGGGCGTCGTCATCGTCTTGTACGTGGTCTCATCGATCCAGATCCTGCCCGAGTACGAACGGGGCGTCATCTTCCGCCTCGGCAAGCTCCTGCCAGCGCCGAAAGGCCCGGGCGTCGCCTTTGTCTTCCGCCCGATCGATCGGATCGTGCGCATCAGCCTCCGCACCGTCGTGCTCGACGTGCCGCCCCAGGACATCATCTCGCGCGATAACGTGTCAGTAAAAGTGAACGCAGTCGTGTACTTCCGCGTCGTTGATCCGCGCAGGGCGGTCGTCGAGGTCGAGAACTACATGTACGCGACCTCGCAGCTGGCGCAGACCACGTTGCGCAGCGTGCTCGGCCAGGCGGAGCTGGACGACCTGCTTGCCGAACGCGACCGGCTCAACCAGCAGCTCCAGAAGATCCTCGACAACCAGACCGATCCCTGGGGCATCAAGGTCTCGGCGGTCGAGGTCAAGCACGTGGACCTGCCTCAGGACATGCAGCGCGCAATGGCCAGGCAGGCGGAAGCCGAGCGCGAGAAGCGCGCGAAGATCATCCACGCCGAAGGCGAGCTGATCGCGTCCGAGAAGCTCGCGCAGGCGGCGGCTGTGCTCAATCGTGAGCCGATGGCGATCACCCTTCGCTACCTGCAGACGTTGACCGACATCGCCGCCGAGCAGAACTCGACGATCGTCTTCCCCTTGCCTATAGAGCTGATGCGCGTGCTAAGCGCCGCCCAGCCGCGGTAGACTCGTTTCATGCGCACCCGCCCAGCCCTCGCCCTCGCCATGCTGCTGAGTGCCGCCGTGCCCCGCGCCCAGGCTCCGACTCCGCCGGCCGGCTTCACGGTGGCGCCCGTGCTCGACAACGCGACCATCAGAGCGACGAGGCTGAAGCTGGCGCCCGGGGCCAAGGAGCAGCCGCATACACATCCATCCTCGATGCTCGTCGTCATGTTGACGGCCAGCGAGATGGAAATGAAGAACGGCGAGAAGCACACCAGGGGAATGCGGAAGGTCGGCGAGATCGAGTTCATCGGCGCCGGCGTCTCGCACCACGCGGCGAACGTGGGCGCGATGCCGCTCGAGGCGCTGGTCGTCACGATCAAGCCGGAGCGCGTTCGCGGCGGAATCGCCCCTCCCGCGCTGGCGGCGCAGCCCGGCGTCACGCGAAAGCCGCTGCTCGACAACCACGACGTCACGGTGACGCGGCTGGAATTCGAGGCGGAGGTGCGTGAGCCGGTCCACACGCATCCCTACGATCTGCTCATCGTGCCCATTTCGTCGGCGCGCCTCGACATGCAGCTCGGTCACAAGAAACAGGTCGGTCGCTACGCGGTGGGCGAGGCGATCTTCGTGCCGCGCGGCACGGCTCACGCCGTGGCCAACGTCGGGACCGCCTCGTTCCGCCTTCTCGGGATCAGAATCAAGTAGCCTGATTTCAGCTTGCTGCGGGCAGATCGCTCGGCAGGTCTTCGAGCACCTGGCACTACGCCGACATGGTTCGAGGCGTACTCCGCGTCGAGATGGACGCGACTCGTCTCAATGGAAGCGTGAACGATTTCATGCCAGCCGCGTTTGTCGTGATCCCCGTGCTGCTCGCGGCGGCCCTGGTCTGGGGTGTGGCGGTAGCCTCTCGCCGGCTCGGCGAAGATCGGGCCACGCAGCGCCGCGCGGTCCTCACCACGATCATCGGGGCGGCGGTGTGGATGGGCGGCACCTGGCTCGCCGCGGCGAGCGGCGTCCTCCGGCGGTGGAACGCGACGCCGCCGCCGTTCGTGATCCTGATCGCCGGCATCAGCGTCCTGAGCGTCGCCATCGCGTTCACGTCGTACGGACGGCGTCTTGCGGTGGGCTTGCCGCTCTGGGTCCTGGTTGCAGTTCAGGGCTTTCGTCTGCCGCTGGAGCTCGCCATGCACGAGATGTACGAGCGCGGCGTCATGCCGGTGCAAATGAGCTACGCCGGGAGCAACTACGACATCCTTACCGGCATCACGGCGCTCGTCGTCGGGGCCATCGTGCGGTTCGGCGGACACGGGCGCGTGCTCGTTGCCGCGTGGAACGTTTTCGGCCTGGCGCTGCTGCTGAACATCGTGACGATCGCCATCCTGTCCACACCGCGATTCAGCTATTACGGCAGCGACCGCCTGAACGAGTGGGTTGCAGACCCTCCGTATGTGTGGCTGCCAGCCGTGATGGTGCTCGCGGCGCTCGCCGGCCACCTCGTGATCTTCCGCGCGCTGCGCTCCAGACCGACTCGAAGGTCGGACCCCGGTGCGGTGTCTGACCCAGTCGGCCTGGAACGACGGTGAGCCGAGCTGCAAGCACGTCCTTGGCAGCGCGGTTGCACGTTCGCCAGCCGGAGACAATAAATGGCTGAAGTGTTACGTTCGTTCGACGATGTGGTCGATGAATCCGGTTCGTACCACGCGCGCGTCGTCGGCCGACAGGGCGACGATGGAATGTGGGAGGGATGGCTCGAGTTCGAACCTTCCGGCTCACTGGGCGATGTGCTGGTGACCGGGGTGGAAACGACGCAGCCCCAGCGCGTACACCTTGTGTATTGGGCAACCGGGTTGACGCCCGTGTATCTCGAGGGCGCGCTGCACCGTGCCCGCAACCCCACGGTCGTGCGCGTTCGCCTGCCCGAAAAGGCGGTGTCCGACGCTCCGGCGCCGCGGGTGGTGACGATTCCGGCCCCGCCGGCGACGGCGGCGGCGGTGCTGGATCCATTCGAGGTTGGCCGGAAGAGCCTCGACATCCTCGAGCAGGAGTTGCACGCGTTGAACAGTCCGCGCCTGTTGAACATCATCGCGGCCTTCGACTTGAACCCGCGTGGACAAGACGTGTCGCGGATGTCGGCCGCGCAGCTCGTGCGGTTCATCGTGCTCGCCGTGGACGCCGAGCTGGCCCGGCGCGCGCGATGATCAGCGTACGGCGCGGAACAACTCGTCCGCGGAGCTGAGCACCGTCCAGCGCAGCCGCTGGGGGTACTGCAGCTCGCGGGCAAGGAAATCCTGCACCGTCGTGGCGACCTGGCGCGAGCGGTGACCGCTCAGCACGGCGTCGGTCCACCGCGAGGGGAAGAAGATGTCGCCGGTGCGCTGAATCTCCGTGAGCAACTCGAGACCCGGCCGAACGAACCGGCGCGCGTGCGCCTGGCGGAGCGGGTGGTTCAGGTACGCAAGCGCCTCGACGACCCATGGCTCGCGACGCCGGTTCTCCACGAGGCGGAAGCGCTCGAACGCCTGCTCGCGGGTCGCCGGATCTGCGGAGAGCGCCGGCATGACGAACGCGAGCCGCGCCTTGCGATCGGGGTCCTGCGTGCGTTCGTGCTGGGTCTGGAGGATCTGCGCCCAGCCCGGTACCTCGCGTACGGCAAGCTCCAGCGCCATCGCCATCTCGTCGGTCTCGGCGAACGTCAGGCCGGGAATCATCTCCTCGCGCCGCCACACGCGCTCGAGCCACGCCACGCCGGGAGGCGTGAGCGTGATGTCGCGGTAGGCGTTGAACCATGACGACTTCTGGCTGCTCGTCGTGGCCCGCTCGATGCCGGCCCGCAGCATCGTCTCGAGCGCCGGTGCGCGCGCGATCCGCTCGTCTTCCGGCAGGAACCGCCAGTAGGCACGCACCAGGTACGAGAGGATGCGCTGCCGGTTCTGTTCGTCGGCCTCGCGCGCGACGGCGCGTGACGCGAGGTCCATGAAGGCGGACGGCGCCAGGTGCGCCTCGAGCATGTTCTCCCACAGCGTCACCCAGGCGCTTCCTCGCGTCAGCGCGTCAGGAATGTCCTCGAGGTGCTGGAGCAGGTAGTCGCGGCTCGCGGGATCCAGCACGAACAGCCCGTAGCCGAGCCCTCCGCCGCTCGGCAGCACGTAGAGCGGCCGCGGCTTGCCGAGTGCCGCCCGGACGCCCGTCGATCGCCCGCTCACCGTGACCGGCACCTGCTCGATGGACCCTTGGTAGCCCAGCGTCACGCTCAGCCGCTGCGGCCAGGCGATTCCCCGTTGCAGCGGATCGCGCATCTCGAGCGTCAATCCCGAGATCCCGCGGGCGCCCATGCGGAGCGTCGTGGTGAACTCCGGCCGCCCGCGCTCCTCGACCCATGCGCGGCTCCACGCCGCAAGGTTCGCGGGCGTCTTCGCATCGAGGATGGCAACGAGGTCGAGCCATGTCGCGTTGCCATATGCATGCTTCTTCAGATACTCGCGCAGGCCGTCTCGAAGCGCGCGCTCTCCCAGCAGCAGCTCGAGCTGGCGCATCACGACGGGAGCCTTCTGGTAAATGATGGGGCCGTAGAGCTGCCCGGCCTCGCTCAGGTTCGCGAGTGACTGCCGGATGGGGTTGGCTCCGGGCGTTCGATCGACATCGTACGCACCCGGGTAGTGCGCCAGCAGGAACCGCAGGTCGTGGTTGAGCTCGGGGAACGCCGGGTTCACGATCTTCGCGGCCATGAAATTGGCGAACACCTCCTTCATCCACACGTCGCTGAACCACTCCATGGTCACGAGGTTCCCGAACCACATGTGAGCCGTCTCGTGGGCAATCGTGCTGGCGCGTCCGAGCTGCTGCTGCTGCGTGGCCGATTCGTCGAGAAACAGGCTGGCGTTGTACAGGATGGCGCCCGCGTGCTCCATACCGCTGAACTGGAACGCCGGGATCATCACGAAATCGAGCTTGCCCCAGGGATACGGGATGCCCGTGTAGTCCTCGAGCCAGGCGAGGGCCGACGCGTGGAGATCGAACATGGCGTCGCGGTTGCGCGCCAGCCGCGCCTGGTCCGTCTCGCGGTGGAACATGCGCAGCTCGCGGCCGTTGCGGGCAGCGGTCTCGATGGAGAATTTGCCGGCCACGAATCCGAACAAGTAGGTGGGGAGCGGTTCCGTCTCAGCGAAGTGAATGGTGTCGGACCTGCGCTCGCGCTCGGCGCCATTGGCCACCGCTTCCCACCCCGGCGGAACGGTGAGCGAGAGGGTGTACCGCGCCTTCAGGTTCGGTTGATCGAAGCCTGGAAACGCAAGGTGCGCCCGCGCGGGCACGAAGAGCGTGTACAGGAAGTCGTCCGTGCGGTTCAACGAGTCGTCGCCCGCGAGGAAGTCGATGGCGATCTCGTTCTCGCCGGCGCGCGTCGCGTCGGCGGGAATGGTGATGTGGCCGTTCTCGAAAGAGAATCGGACGTCGGCGCCGCCGGCGCGCACCATCCGGACGCGCTCGCGCGGCTGAGCGAAATCGAGGACCACGCGGTGCGGAGCCGCCAGGGTGAATCGCACGATCATCCGACCCTGGACAGCTTCCGTCCGCGCGGCCGGTATGACGAATGCGACGTCATAACGAAGACCGCGTATCGTGGTGGCGCGCTCACGCGCCAGCGTTTCGGGGATCCCCCGTCCCGGCAGATCGGTGGGCCCCTGGGCGGCAAGGGTCATCGCAACGAGCAAGGCGAGCATGCCGCCACGATACCGTAGAATGCTGGGTCATGATGCGCCGGGTTCTGGGAGTCGCGCTCGTGGCGGCTGCCGCGACGGCCATGGCACAGCTGACCGGCCTGCGCCCTGCGGCCCAGCAGCCGGCAGCAGTCCGGGGACGTGTCGAGATCGGCATCCCGGTCGCGATGAGGCGCCCGACCTCCGCCTATCCCGCCCGGTCCGTGGCGACGCCGGCGCTCGCGCCCGCGTCGGAGCTGCGCCACGTGGTCGTCTACCTCGAACAAGCCCCGGCGCGGCCCGTCACACCGATCAAGGTGGAGATCCGCCAGCGCAGCGAAACGTTCATTCCGCGGGTCGTGGCCGTCACGATTGGATCCGAGGTCTCGTTCCCCAACGACGATCCGATTTACCACAACGTGTTCTCGCTGTCGCGGCCGCGGAACTTCAATCTCGGCCGTTATCCACGCGGGCACACCCGTCGCGTGCAGTTCGAGAACCCCGGGATTGTCAAGGTATTCTGCGACATCCACTCGCACATGAGCGCCACGGTCATGGTGTTCAACCATCCGTGGTTCGCGGTCCCGGGCGAAGATGGCCGATTCGAGCTGCCCGCAGTGCCGGCCGGCGAGCGGGAGATCACCGCGTGGCACGAGCGGCTGGGCGACACCACGCAGCGCGTACGCGTGGAGGCCGGGCGCGCGGCCGAAGCTGATTTCGTGCTGCCTGTTCCCCGGGAGTGACATGCGCATCCTTCCGGTTACCTGTCTGCTCGTGCTCGGGCTGGCGGCTGCCGCGGGTGCGCAGCAGGCGCGTCCGTCGCTGTTCGCGATCGACACGGTGGCGGCGGTCGACGAGCAAGTCGATTTCGACGGTAACTACTCGACGGGCGTCACGCTCGACGCGGTCGTGTCCGCAGATTTCGGGCGCGGCTTTCAAGGGATCGTCCGGCCGTTTGCGTCGCGCGGCGGATCGGGGGAGTGGAACCGGCAGATCTGGATTGCCACGGCGCGTTACGAGCGACCCGGGCCTCTCCTGGGGTTACGAGTTGACGCGGGGTTGATTCCGTCGCCGATCGGCCTCGCGAACCTGACGCTGCGCCACCACCTCAACCCGACCATCTCCCAGCCCTCCTCCCTCTTCACGGCGCTGCCGCCACTCGAGCCGGGCGGCGGGCGAGCCACCCTGCTTGGAGCGGTATATCCCTACGGCGCCCAGGCGACCGTGTCGGGCGCGAGGTGGGACGCGCGCGCGGCGGTCATCGACACATCCCCGCTGCGGACGCGGCGCGTGTTCGCGCAGACGAATCCGCCGCGGTTCGCCAACGTGGTGATCGGCGGCGGCGTCACGCCATTCATCGGTGTCCACCTGGGCGCGTCGGTCACGCGCGGGGGCTGGCAGCGTGCTGGAGAGGCCCCGTTTGTGACGGAGGATCAGTCCGCGACGATCGTGACCGTCGAATCGGAGGTCTCCTTCCGCTACACGAAGCTGGCGGGCGAATGGGTTCGCGATGCGATCGAGACGAGCACCGGTGACCGCGTGGCGTCAGGCTGGTTCGTGCAGGGCCAGCAGACGCTGACGCCGCGCTGGTTTGTCGCCGGCCGGCTCGAACGGATGTCGTCGCCGGCGGTAATCTCCCTTCGCGATCAGACGCCGCCCCTTGTCGTTGATCAGCGCCTCCAAGGCGTCGAGGAGACGGTAGGCTACCGCCTCACGCCCGAGATTACGCTGCGCGCCGGCCACCGCGCGCGCCGCGGCTTCGGCCAGTCCAGCTTCGGTCACACCGTGTCTGTTTCCGCGGTCTGGTGGCAGCGCTGGATGTGAACTGATACACGTCGTTCACGCTTCCGGTGCTCCGGTCTCCCGTTCGTGTTCAGGTTCGAGGTTCTGTCCGTGGTTCTCGGTTCGGTGGTTCTTGGTTCGTGGTTCTCGTTCGTGGTTCGCGGTTCGCGGTTCGGCACCCGGCTTGCTCGTCAATTCGAGCGGAGGGACTGATGCGCCGTACGGACGAGCTACCACCCGCGGAGGATCGCGATCGCGATCACGACCGCATCCCGGATGACGCCACGATCGCGGAAACGATCAAGGACGTCGCCGACACCTTCAAGACCGACAACATCGGGAAGGACATCGGCGCAGGCGGAATCGGCGCAACCGCGGACGACGAGGAAAGGGATTGAATACAGGTCGACCTGGTCGGCGCCGCTGCCGAGCGTGAGCTTGTCCTCGAAGGTCCGGTCCGGCATCGCGCTCGGCGTGGCCTTCAACTCCGGCATCTTCGCCATGTTGGCGCGCGTATGCTCGTGCGCGATGATCTCCACGCTCGCCGGGAACTCGCTGTTGCTGCCCATGTGGTCGCCGTGCGTGTGCGTGTTGATGATCATCGTGACCGGCCGCGGCGTCACCGCCTTGACCTTTCCAAGAATCGCCTGCCCGTTCTTCGCCAGCTTGGTGTCGACGAGCACGACGCCACTGGCGGTCACGAACACAGCGGTGTTGCCGCCTTCCCCGGGAATGACGTACAGGTTGTCCTTCACCTTCTGCGCGTCCCCGAGTGGCGGAAACTGCGCAGCGGCGGCAACCGCGAGCCCCGTCGCAACGATCGTGGTGAGAATGACCGTTCGTTTCATTACGCCCCTTGACGAATCCCGAATCCCGAACCCCGAATCCCGGCTCTACGCGGGAAAGAACACCCGCTCGACGAACCAGTACGTCCCGGCCGCGATGACGACGACCGAGCCGGCGTACGCGACGCGGTACCCGAGCGGCTCGCTGCGCTTCCGAATCAGGGCCAGCAGCGACGCGACGACGAGCACGATCACCAGCTGGCCGATCTCCACGCCGAAGTTGAACGAGAAGAGCGACCAGCCGAGCGCCTCGTCCGGCAGGCCGAACTCGCGCAGCACGTTGGCAAAGCCAAAGCCGTGCACGAGACCGAACACGAGCGCCACCCACATGCGCAGGTCGCGTCCCGAGCCACGCACGAGATTGTCGGCCCCGACGAACACGATGCTGAGCGCAATGGCCGGCTCGATGACCTGTGGTGGCGGATTCACGACGTTGAGCGCCGCGAGCGAAAGGGTAATGCTGTGCCCCACCGTGAACGCGGTGACGATCTTCACCAGCTGCGTCCACGTGCCGCCGAGCAGCAGGAGCCCGATGAGGAACAGGATGTGATCGGGGCCGATCATGATGTGGTGGATGCCGGACGGAATGAACGTCTGCATCACCGCGACCGCGCCCTGCGTGGTGCCTGAGTAGTAGACGCGCTCGCCGCTGCCGGGGGCGAAGATCATCTGCTGCCGCAGCTCGTCGTCCTCGTAGACGTTCACGAATGTCTGATGGATCGGGTCGTAGGGAAACATGTTCGTCTGCACCCCGAGCGCGCCGGGACGCGGGCCCGCAATCCTGTAGCGCAGCTGCACGGCATGCCGATCCGGCGCCGCTTCCATCTCCAGCCACTGCGGCGTGAGCACCTGGCTGCCCGACCGCAGCGTCAACCGGGGCGAGACGACGGCGACCACGCGGTCGCGCTCGCGCGCGGCGACGCCGGGCAGAAGAAACTGGTCCTCCGGCAGTCCCAGCTCGTGCGCCACGTCGACGACGTGCAGCACGAGCAGACCCTCGATCCCGCCGTCGCGCACGACGATGTCGAGATAGCTGAACGGAGCGGGATGGGCGGACGCTGGCCGCGACGCGGCGAGAAGCGCGAACAGCATTGCTGTAATTCGGACGAGCATGAACCGAGGAATTCTACCCGGTTCTGTGATCAGGGCTGTCCGTGTCATAAGATTCGCGTCTATGGGAAAGCTGTCGGCGCGTTGGCAAGGCCCTCTGAAGATGCTGGCGTGTGCGGCCGCTCTCCTGGCCGGCGCGGCAGCGGGCGCGCAGGCGCCTCGTGTCGCCTCCACTCAACTCTTCACCGTCGTGGAAGCCAGCATCGACGGTATGCGCCGCGCGCTCGACGCACGGCGCACCACCTCCAGGGACATTGTGCAGCAGTACCTCACGCGGATCGCACTGTACGAGGATCGCCTCAACGCCGTCATCCACGTCAACCCGCATGCGCTCGAGGAAGCCGACGTCCTCGACCGCGAGCGGCGGCAGGGGCGGATCCGCGGGCCGCTGCACGGCATCCCCGTGGCGCTCAAGGACAACATCCACACGACGACAATGCCGACGACCGGTGGGGCGCTGGCGTTCGCCGGGCTCACGCCGCCATATGAAGCCACTCTCACCAGGCACCTGCGCGACGCCGGCGCGATCATCATCGCCAAGACCGTGCTCACCGAGCTGGCCAACTGGGTGGCGGCGGCGATGCCGGCCAACTACAGCTCACTGGCGGGCTACGGGTATAACCCGTATGACCCTCGGCGCGACCCCCGCGACATGACGTTTGACGGACGGCCGGTGCTGGCCACAGGAGGGTCGAGCTCGGGCATCGGCACGGCGGCCAGCTTCTGGGTGGCGAATGTCGGCACCGAAACCTCGGGCTCCATCCTGAGCCCATCCAACCAGAACATGCTCGTCGGCATCAAGCCGACCGTCGGCCGCGTCAGCCGCTACGGCGTCATCCCGATTACGGCCGACCAGGACACGCCGGGGCCGATGGCCAAGACCGTGGCCGATGCCGCCCTCCTGCTCGGCGTGCTCGAAGGCGCCACCCCGGACCCGAACGATCCGGCCACTCGCGCGTGCCAGCCGCCGCCGAACCGCGATTACACGCGCTTCCTGCGCCGCGACGGCTTGAAGGGCGCGCGCATCGGCGTGCCGCGCGCGTTCTATTACGACGCGATCACCGCGCCGGGGACGACCGGCGCCCGCGGCGGATTGACCGACGCGCAGCGCACGGTGATGGCCGAGGCGATCGCGGCCCTCCGGGCGCAGGGCGCCGAAGTGGTCGACCCGGCTGACATCCCGAGCGTGACGTCGCCGGATCCGGCGAGCAACATCATGCTCTGGTCCACGTGCAGCGGCCCGGACAACGCCAGGGCGATCGATACGGGGTGTTCCATCGTCTTCAAGTATGGGATGAAGCGTGATTTCAACCAGTGGCTGGCGTCGCTCGGCAGCGCCGCGCCGGTCAAGACGCTGACAGAGTTGCGCAGCTGGAACCGCGCGCACGAGCGTGCGGGTACGTTGAAGTACGGCCAGGCGCAGCTCGACATTTCGGACGAGATGGACCTCGCGCAGGACCGCGCGCGCTACGAGGCGGATCGCGCCAAGGACATCGCGTTGTCGGGGCCCGAGGGGATCGACGCCGCGCTGCGCGCCCACACGCTCGACGCGCTGCTTTTCCCGGGCGGCACGGGCGCTGCGATTGCCGCCAAGCCGGGCTACCCGACGATCATCGTCCCCTTCGGCACGATCCCGAACGCGCCAACGCCGCCGCTGCCCGCCGCCTTCGACGCCAGGCCGGCTCCCTTCGGCGTCAGCTTCACCGGGACGGCGTGCAGCGAGCCGCGCCTCATCGAGCTCGC
>DATDHP010000320.1:0-4390 GCA_036521515.1 Vicinamibacterales bacterium | reverse complement strand
GTACGGTCTTTGTACTGGATGACGATCGTTCCATAGGCGTCGATCTTGGCGTCGCGCGCGCGGCCGGGCTGCGAGTCCATGTCGATGTACTCGGTGCTCACGCGATTGGATTGGTACTCGTACTCCGCGAGCCTCGGCCGGTGGTTGTCGAGATTTTCGCTGCGGTCGAAGACGCGGAACGCCACCGGCGCGTCGAGATTCCTCAGCAGCTTGATGCTCTGCTCGGACAGGCTGTATTGCTGGTTGGCGGTGAGGTCCCATCGCTTGTTGAAACGTTCCTGGGACAGGTAGTTCAGGATGGTCAGGATGGCGAGCACGGCGATGACGCTGACGCTGGCGATGACGCCGTAGCGGGCGTTGCGCCGCTGGAAGTAGGCGACGATCTCGCGCCACTGCCCGAGCGTGTAGAGCACCACGCAGGCCAGACCGGCCCACGCGGCATACATCGCGTACTGATCCCACTCGGGCCTGAAGAAACGCGCAGCCACCGCCCCGAAGACGAGGACGGTGCCGACCCAGCCGACGATGCCGAAAATTCGATGCAGCATGTTTTACCCGCGCCAGCGCTCGGTGTCCACCGATCGCGCCGTGAGGAACAGGCCGAACGTGATGAAGCTCAGGTAGTAGACGAGATGACGAGTGTCGAGAACGCCGTTGGTGAAGTCGTCGAGGTGCCCGGTGATTGAAAGATAGTTGAGGACCGCCTGCGTCGTCGGTCCGGTGAACGACGCGATCCAGTTGATCACCCACAACATGAGGAACACCGCGAATGTAATCATCCCGGCCACGATCTGGTTCTTCGTCATGCTCGAGATGAGCAGGCCGACGGCAATGAAGCAGCCGCCCATGAGCAGCATGCCGAGATAGGCGGTGACGACCGGCCGCCACTCCGGATCGCCGAAGGCGAACAGCACGCCAATGTGGATCAGCGTAATGCCGAGCATCGCCGCATAGAGCGTCATCGCGCCGAGGAACTTGCCCATGATGATCTGGAAGTCCGTGAGCGGCGACGTCAACAGCAGCTCGATCGTGCCGGAACGCTTTTCCTCGGAGTAGGTCCGCATCGTGATGAGCGGCAGGACGAACAGCAGGATCACGCTCGAGTTCAGGAACACGGGACGGATCATCTGCTCGTTGATGTTGACGGTCTGCCCGCCCCCCATGCCGGCCATCCGCATGCTGTTCTGATCGAAGAAGACGAGCAGGGCATAGTAGAAGTAGCCGAACATCAGGGCGAAGAAGCCGATGACGATGTAGGCGATCGGCGAACCGAAGTACGCCTTGATCTCCCGGTGTGCGATGGCCAGGATGTTACTCATGGACAGCCTCCTCCGTGGCGGCTTCTGACGGTGGCGCCTCCATCGCGGCGACCGTCGACGGCGCCGCCTCCTCGGTGGTCAGGTGCAGGAAGATCTCCTCGAGGCTCATCCGCATCGGCCGGAGCTCCAGCAGCCCCCAGCCGCGGGTCACGATCGCCGATGCCAGCTCGCGTCTCACGTCGCGGCCGCTGTCGCTGTCGACCTCGAACGCGGTCGCACCGGGCGAAATCCCCGCGGCAGTCACGCGGGTGACGCCGGGGATCGCGCGCAGCGCGGGCGTGACATCGGCGCTGCCGGCATCCACCTGCACGTACATCGTTTCCGACCCGCGGAGGCGGGACGTCAGGTTCTCCGGCGTATCCACCGCCACCACGCGCCCCTTGTTGATGATGACGACGCGCTGGCAGGTCTGGCTGACTTCCGGGAGGATGTGCGTGCTCAGGATGATCGTGTGGTCGCCGGCGAGCTCCTTGATGAGCTGCCGCGTCTCAATGATCTGCTTCGGGTCGAGGCCGGCGGTCGGCTCGTCCAGGATCAAGACGTCCGGATTGTGCAGGATCGCCTGCGCCAGCCCCACGCGCTGCCGATAGCCCTTCGAGAGCTTGGAGCAATGGCGGTCGGCCATGTCCCCGACGCGCGTCCGCTCCATGACCGCGGCGACGCGGCTCGTGCGCTCCGACCGTGGGACGCCCTTGATGCGTGACACGAACATCAGGTAATCGCGGGCAGTCATGTCGGGGTAGAGCGGCGGCGTTTCCGGCAGGTAGCCCGTGCGGCGCTTGGCCTCGATCGGCTGCTCGAACACGTCGTAGCCGGCGACGATGGCCTTGCCGTCCGTGGGCGGCATGTAGCCCGTCAACACCCGCATCGTTGTGGTTTTTCCCGCGCCGTTGGGTCCCAGAAAGCCCAGGATCTCGCCCTTCTCGACCTTGAAGCTCACGTCGTCCACGGCCGTGACCGGGCCGTAGCGCTTCGTGAGGTTTTGTACCTCGATCACTGCGTCTGCCTCCGTTTGGTTCGTCTGTAAGGTGTAGAGGGCGGGCCTTTTACGGCTCGCCAACTGGAAATCCTAGCCGATGGCCGTGTAGCTCGGCAACTTCGTCGAACGCAGGGGCCCGGCTTTAGCCGGTCCGGCCGGACACGTTCGGTCATGTAGACGATCCATTGCCCCATCCGGCCGGGATCCTGTAACATATGAACACTTGTTCATATGTCACAACTCGATGCGCATGCCATCGAAGGGCTGACCGAGATTTTTCGCGTCCTCGGCGACCCCACCCGCGTCCGGATTCTCGATGCCCTGTCGCGCTCCGAGCTCTGCGTGAGCGAGCTTGCCTCCCAGCTCGGCCTCACCGAGTCGGCGGTCTCGCACCAGCTTCGCCTGCTGCGCAGCACGCGAATTGTACGGACTCGGCGCGACGGCCGCATGATTTTCTACGCGCTCGACGACAAGCACGTGCTGGCGCTGTTTCGGCAAGGGCTGCGCCACGTCCAGGAGGCCGGACGGTAATGGCGGGCACCGAAGACGTGGTCTGCTCGACGTGCGAGCTGCACGCCGAGGCAGTGTTTCGGGTCGAAGGGATGGACTGTAACGAGGAGGTGGTGATCCTCGAACGCCGCCTGAAACCGCTCGTCGGCCTCGAGGCGCTCTCCGCTGACCTCATCGGGCAGAAGCTCCACGTCAAGTACGACGCCGCGAAGCTGACGACGTCCGCGATGGTCGACGCCGTTGGCGAGACGGGCATGCGCATGTGGCTCGAGCACGAGGAGCCGGCTGCGTACGGTGCCGACGTCGCCCGGCGATGGCGCCTCGTCGTGGCGTGTGCGGTGGCGATCGGCGCTGGCCTGGCGCTGGAAGCGGCGGGGCAGCCACCGGCCGCCGACGTCCTGTTCCTGCTCGCAACCATCGCCGGTGCGGTATCGCCGGTCCAGCGGGCGCTCAGCGCCATCCGCTCCCGCACGATCGACATCAACGTACTCATGGTCATCGCCGTTGCCGGCGCCCTGGCCCTCGGCGAGTGGCTCGAGGGCGCGAGCGTGGTGTTTCTCTTTGCCGTGGCGCAATGGCTCGAGGTCCGGACCATGGAGCGCGCGCGGCAGGCCATCCGGGCGCTCATCGACCTTTCGCCGCGCGAGGCGCTGGTGCGGCGCGGGAGGAGCGAGCAGAGGGTTGCTGTCGAGGACGTTCGCATCGGCGAGGAGATCGTGCTCCGGCCCGGCGACAAGGTGCCGCTCGACGGGATCGTCGTCGACGGGCGAAGCGACGTGAACGAGGCGCCGCTGACCGGCGAGTCGCTGCCGGTCGACAAGACCTGCGGTGACGAGATCTACGCCGGCACGATCAACGGCCATGGCGCCCTCGAGGTGCGGGTCACACGCCTGGTGCGGGACACGCGCCTGGCCCGCATCATCCACCTCGTCGAGACCGCACAGGCGAGCCGTGCGCCGGTCCAGTCGTTCGTCGATCGCTTCGCTCGCTGGTACACGCCGGCCGTGATCGTATTCGCCGTGGCCATCGCGCTGGTTCCCGTGGTCAGCGCCACGGCGGACGCGTCAACCTGGTTGTATCGGGCGCTCGTGCTGCTCGTGATCGCCTGCCCGTGCGCGCTGGTCATCTCGACGCCGGTGTCGGTCGTGTCCGCGCTCTCGGCCGCCGCGCGCAACGGCGTGCTCATCAAGGGCGGCGCCTACCTCGAACGGCTCGCCGGCGTCCGCGTGGTGGCATTCGACAAGACTGGAACGCTGACGAAAGGCGAGCTGCAGGTCACCGATGTCGTCCCGGCGGGTTCGATGCCGGCGCGCGAGATCCTTCGGGTCGCCGCGGCCGTCGAGTCACGCTCCGAGCACCTGGTCGCGAAGGCGGTCGTCCGCCGCGCGATCGCCGAAGGCCTGGATGTTCCGCGTGTCGCCGCGTTTCGGTCCATTCCGGGGAGGGGGGCGGAGGCGGAGATCGATGGCCGGCCCGTGATCGTGGGCAACGCGCGGATGCTGTCCGAGCGGCAGGTGACGAGCTCCCTCGATCCTGACGGACGGCTTCCGGCGTTGACCGGGAACGGCCGATCGATCGTCTT
>DATDHP010000319.1:0-7501 GCA_036521515.1 Vicinamibacterales bacterium | reverse complement strand
CACTTCGCGTGCAAACGTCTCCCCGACGTTCGGGCCGAGCAGGACGCCCTCGAACGTCCACGTCCCTTGAGGCAGCCCGGCGGGCCAGGGGAAACTCAAGAGGTTCGCGGTCACATCCAGCCCCGCCGGGAAGGTCGCTTCCAGATGCTTGTTTCCGAGCGTGTTCACCGCGGTCCCATCCGGCAGCCGCAGACCAGCCTTGAGCTCGACTCTCACCGCGGCGTCGCCCGGATTGGTCCAGTGGTCTACCTGGCACACAGGGAGGAGCTCGACCAGTGGGTGGCCATCAAGGTGCTGCGCGATGCGTGGGTCTCCCTCGATCGCCGCGAGCGCTTCGCCCGCGAGCAGCGCACCCTGGCGCGGCTCACGCATCGATCGATCCCGAGGCTGTACGACGCCGACACGCGTCCGGATGGCACCCCGTGGTTCGCGATGGAGTTCGTCGAGGGGCTGTGGCTGACGGAGCACTGCGCGCGCCACGGCAGCAGCCTGGCCGATCGCCTGCGCCTGTTCCGCGACGTCTGCGAAGCCGTTCAGCATGCGCATCAACACCTGGTGATCCACCGCGATCTGAAGCCCTCGAACATCCTCGTCACCGCCGATGGTGCCGTGAAGCTGCTGGATTTCGGCATCGCACGGCAGCTCGAGACAGCCGTCCCCGCCGCGCCGCCGTCGAAAACGGTGGTCCGCCTGATGACACCGACCCACGCGTCGCCCGAGCAGATCGCTGGCGGCGAGGTCAGCGTCCAGTCCGACGTCTATTCGCTGGGAGTCATCCTGTACGAACTACTCACCGGCGATCCGCCGTTCGACCTCACCGGCCTCACGCCACGAGACGCCGAGACGGTTGTCCTCGAGCGCGAGCCGTCGAAGCCGTCGGCTGTGGCCGTCCGATCGACGGACGGCCCACGCGTCACGGCGTCGGATTGGGCCGACCTCGACGTGATGTGCCTGACGGCGATGCACAAGGATCCGGTACGGCGCTACCAGACGGTCGAGGCGCTGATCCGCGATCTCGATCATTTCCGCCAGTGCGAACCTATCGAGGCACGCGCCGAATCGGTGCGATACCGGGCGAGAAAATTCGTCGGACGCAATGCGCGCGGGCTCGCCGCCGCCTGCGTCGTGGCGGCGGCGCTGGCCGCGGTCGTCACGTTCTACACCGTCCGGCTGACAGCGGCGCGGGACGCCGCGTCCGCCGAAGCGTCTCGAACGGAGCGGATCCAGCAGTTCATGGTCAACCTGTTCGACGCCGGCGAAACAGAAGTGGCGCCAGCGCGCGACCTGCGGGTGCTGACGCTGCTCGAACGCGGCGCGCAGGAGGCCGAGAGCCTTGGCCGCGAACCCGACATCCAGGCGCAGCTGTACCACACGCTCGGCAGTCTCTTCCAGAAGCTCGGCTCCTACGATCGGGCCGACGCCCTGCTCGACCGGGCGCTGGCGCAGCGGCGCGCGTTGTTCGGGACCGACCACGTCGATGCCGTTGACAGCCTGATCGCCCTCGGCCTGCTCAAGGAAGAAGCGGGCACGGTCGAGGACGCCGAGCCGATGCTGCGCGAGGCGCTCGATCGGAGCCGGCGCATCGTACCGGCGACCGACCCGCTCGTGGCGAAGGCCAGCGCGGCGTACGGCACGGTGCTCGAGGAGCGCGGCGCCTACGATCGGGCGGCGCCGTTCTTCGAAGAAGCGGCGCGCGTGTACTCAACCTCTCCTGCCCATGTGCAGGAGCACGCCGCCGTGCTGACCGCCCTGGCGAACACGCATTTCTATGCCGGGAACCTCGACGCCTCGGAGTCGCTGAACCGGCAGGTGCTCGACATCGACCGGCGCATCCACGGAGAGCGTCATCCGACCGTCGCCGACGACCTGCTCAACCTCGGCGCGATCCAGTCGAGCAGGGGAAACTATGTCGCGGCCACCGGCTACTACGGCGAGGCGCTGGCGATCAACGCGGAGTGGTATGGGAACGACCATCCGGAGACCGCGTCGGCGATGACCATCCTCGCGCAGGGGCTCATGTTCCAGGAGCGCTACGCCGAGGCCGCGCCGCTTCTGCGTCAGGCCCTTGCCACACAGGAGCGGGTCTATGGCGCGATCCACCAGCGCGTGGCCTTCGTGCTGAACGAGCTCGGCTCGGTCGCGCTGCGGCTGAAGGAACTGGACGAGGCGGAGCGCTCATTCAGGCGGGCGCTCGACGTCTATCGCCAGGTCTACCCTGGACCTCACTTCCGCGTCGGAGTCGGCCTCTCGAATCTCGGCAGCGTGCATCTCGCGGCCGGCCGCCTCAAAGAGGCCGAGGCGCTTTTCCGGCAGGCCATCGACATGCTGTCGGCGACACAGTCGGCCGAGCATGCCAACACCGCCATTGCCCGGATCAAGCTCGGACGGACCTTGCTCCAGCAGCGGCGATATTCCGACGCGGAGACGCAACTCGTGACTGGCTACCGGAGCCTGGCGCGACAGACGAATGCGTCCGTGAGCTGGCTGCGAGCCGCTCGCGAGGACCTTGCGGTTGCGTACGATGCCCTGGGGCAGCCGGACCAGGCCGCGAAGTTCCGCGCCGAGCTCGCCACAACAGGCAAAACACAGTAGCTCGCCACAAGGATCGAACAACCCGGCCTTGTCGCGCAGCGCGCCCGTGAAGCTGCCGCGGACGTGACCGAACAACTCGGACTCGAGCAGCGTCTCGGGAATGCCGGCGCAATTGACAGGTGCAAATGGGTGGGCGCGACGGCTGCTGGCTGCGTGAATCAGCTGCGCGACGACTTCCTTGCCCGTGCCGCTCTCCCCCGTTATGAGCACTTTTGCGTCCGCTGACGCAGCGGTCTTGATTTCCTCTTTCAGCTCAGCAATGACAGCGCTACTCCCAATGAGCTCGGCACGTGTCTCGGACATCGATGTCTCGTCTCTGGTGAGGCTGATGTTCGAATGCAGGTTCCGTATTGAACCCAGGCACCGCGCATCGGGAATCGGGGACCGGGGATCGAGGTGCGCCGTCACAACCGGATCCTTCGGGCGGCGCGCGCCTCGGTCGCTCTCGTATGGATTTGCGTGGCCACGCTGCGGGCCGACTCGAACGCGCCTTGCATCCAGGCGTTGATGTTGGACACGTGATCGCCGGCGAGATACACGCGGCCGTCCGGCTTCAGCAGCATGGAATAGTATTCGCGCCGGGCGCTCCCGCCAAACGCCGCCCAGCTCCCCCCGTTCCACCGCACCCGGTGCCACGCGACGGAGAACCCGGACTCGAACTCCTTCCGGTACTGCGGGTGGATGCGCTCCCCTTGCGTCAACGCCAGGGCGAGCCGTTCCGACGGAGTGCGCTCGCCGACGAGCCGCCCATTCGGGTCCCTGATGTAATAGCCAACCAGCACACCCTTGCGGCCGTGGAACCCGGTCGACGGATACACGATCTCCCCGATCTCCTGGTCCGTACGCGTCGCCCCTCCGTAAATCCCGTCGTCTTCCTCCCAGAAGCGCCGCTTGAACTGCAGGCCGATCTTCCCCGCCGCCGTATACGTGGACGAGGCAATTGCCCGCTTGAAGTCGGCGGAAAAGTCGGCCTCTACCGTGGCGAGGACCGGTAGCGGGATCGTGCAGGCGCAGTAGTCTGCATCGGCCTTCCGCATCCGTCCATTCTGGTCCGCATAGACAACCGACACGCCCGATTCGCTCTGCCGAATCTCACGCACGGCCGCGCGGTAGACGATTCTGTCTCGCAGTCGCGCCGCGAAGGCCGCCGGCAGCCGGTCTGTCCCGCCGGTCACCTGAAACATCGTGGCCTGGTAGTTGTAGTCCTGCTGCAGGGAGAAGCCGGAGAGCGATCCGAGGAGGTCGCTCAACCCGAGGGGCATGGAGGGCCCGCGCCGGGGGGATCCCGCGTATCGGCCTCGTTCGTTGAGCGCGCCCAGCTGGCGCAAGTACGCCAGGAGGTGCTCCCGATCGTCCATCGTGAGCGGCTCGTCCAGCTTGTCCTGCGCGATCGCCTTGCTGAGGAGCTCCGCGATATAGCCATTGAGATCGGTGCGCGCTTCGCGCTGCCGCACCCGGCGCACCGCAGTCGCCGGCGTTTTCGTTTGATAGAGGTACGCCGCCTCGCACTCGTTGCAGAACGGCTCGATGGCGACGCCCAGCTCGCGGCAATACGCCATGACGGTGCCGTGATGGTGCGCAATCCGCATGGCGCCGGCGTTGAAGTACTGCCCCTCGTCGAACGTGCATTCCTGCGCCGGGCCGTCTTCCTCGCTCAGCGTGCCGCGGCGCACCGTGTACGCCCGGCCACCCGGGCGTGGCCGCGCTTCGAGCACCTGCACCGTGTAGCCTCGCTTGCCCAGCTCGTAGGCGACGGTCAGGCCCGCGAGACCGGCGCCGAGCACGACGACGCTGACGCCATCGACCTGCCCCTGCAGATCGAATGGCGCCTGAGAAGGCCTTGCAAGCAGGCCCAGGGCCGTCATCGACTCGTACGCGAGCGTCGCTCCGCCGGCGGCGGCAATGCGTTCGATGAAATGTCGTCTGGTGAGCGCCATCGCGCCTCCTCCCGACGTGCCCGACGATACCATGGGGATCGGGGGATGTGGCTTCCGGCTTCAGCCGGAAGGCGATCTCCGATTCCCGATCCCGCGAGCCTTCAGGTAGAATCGGGTCTCGCCATCGATTCACGGTACCTTGGGGAGGTCACCATGCGCAACCGGCGCGTCGGCATGCGTTCCATCGTTGCGGCGTTCGTCCTTGTCGTTCTTCCCTCCGCGACCGCGGCCCAGACCGATCTGTTCAGCATCACGCCGGGCCCGCGACGCGTGGACATCAGCGGCTCCGGCGGCTTCCTTCTGTCCACGGACTGGAGCGATCTCGTCCTGCTTGGTTCCGTCTCCCCGGTGAGCGGGGCGCTCGAGCAGGTGCTGGTGCGCGACCTCGTGATGGAGCCCGGCCCGGTATACGACGGCATGGTCACCTACTGGGAAGGCCGCTACGGATTTCGCGTGCACGCCGGTTACGCCCAGTCGTGCCTGGCGGTCGGCGGCGTCTGCGGCGATTCGGCACTGTCGCGGCCGGCCGACTCGGTGGATCTGAATGCCTGGATGTATGACGTCGGCGGCGCGATTGGCCTCCTCGACTTCCGCCGTGGCGCCCCGATCTTTCCGTACGTCTACTTCGGAATCGGCGGCGTCACCTACGATCTCGATCGCACAGTCGGCCCGCCGCTCTCGTTCATCGAGCGCAGGCCGCCGCGCGCCCCCGGCGACGATGTGATCATCGTGACGCGCGGCGATCCAGATCAGTTGCTTATCGCGATCGACGAGCTCGGCCTGGAAACGAAGCTCGCGTTCAATATCGGGATCGGCACCGATTTCCGTGTGCCGCTCGGCCCTGCCAGCGTGGGAATCCGGCTGGAGGTCGGAGACAACATTCACAGTTCGCCCATCGATCTCAGCGTCGTCGACATCGAACGGTTCGTTCCGGCAGGGACGCAGCTCGACTTCGGTTTCGTCCACAACCTGCGGGCGGCCGCAGGTCTCGTCATTTCGTTCGGACAATAGATATGGTCTTCGGGCTCCGGGCTTCGGACCCCGGGCTGCGCGGGAGTTTCAGCTCCCGCGGGAACCACGAGGAAATGGCCATGCGACGATGCGCCCTGTCCCTCATCGTGCTCGCGTTTCTGGGTATTGACCCGTCCGTCATCGCTGCGCAGGGCGAGGACATGCTCATCCGGGCCGCCGTGCGGCGCGTGCTGGGCCCGCGTGTCTTCACGATCGAATACCAGGCGGGGGAGGACGGCGAGCTCGTCGTCCTGGCGCCGGAGGCCGAGGCCACGCCCGTGCCCGGCACAACGGTCCTCGCCGGAGGCGTGCTCCGGCAGGTCGACCATCCGAGGCTGAAAGACACGCCCGGCTGGAACGAGATCGACGATCCCACACGGCAGCGCCTCGCCGGAGGGGCGATCCTGGTTGCGACGTCGGTGCGCACCGCCACTGGCCGACAGCTCACGGCCCGCGCATCAGCGAGCCAGGCGCCGGCGCCGCTTCTCCGCCAGCCATCGCCTGACCTGCCCCGCCCACCGATCCAGGCCAGGCTGCATCCGGCGGCGCTCGCGGAGCTGATCGACGAGCTCGGTGGAGGTGCCGTGACGCTCCCGAGAGCGCGCGTCCTGGTCGTGCTCAACCCGCGCGCCTTCCTGATCGAATCGGCAAGCCCGCTGCCGGCGCTTGTCGGCAACCTCGATCGTCTGCTGGTGCTCGTCGATGCCGGCGCGCTCCGCGCGGATCCGGCACGGCTGGTGGGATCGAACGTGACGGTGATCGGCACGGCGCGCACGCTGCTCGGCCTCCAGCTCACCGGCGAGGTACCACTGCCCGACGTGCTTACTCCCGAGATTCTGAAGCGGTTCGAGATCAAGGCGGCGGTCCTCGCCACGTCGGTCCAGAGCGCCGACGGCGTCGAGCTGACCAACAAAGCAGCGCAGGGGCAATAAGCCCGACTCCCAACTCCCAACCTCCAACTTCCCAAGGGCGTTGGGAGTTGGGAGTTGGCTCAGCGTCAGTGGGTTGGGAGTTGACTTACCCACCCGCGATCGCCGGCTGCGACGCGGGCGTGGGTGCGGAGATCGATCGCCGCTCGCCGATCTGCTGTCGCCACATGGCGTAGTACAGCCCTTTCTGGTCGATCAGCGCGCCGTGGGAGCCGCACTCGACGGCGCGGCCGCGTTCGAGCACGAAGATCCGGTCGGCGTGCATGATCGTCGACAGGCGGTGTGCGATCAGGATCGTGATGACGTCGTTGCGGGCGCCGACGGCGCGGATCGTCTCGCCGATCTCCTCTTCGGTCAGCGAGTCGAGTGACGAGGTGGCCTCGTCGAAGACCAGCAGGTGTGGACGGCGGAGGAGCGCACGCGCAATCGAGAGCCGCTGCTTCTCGCCGCCCGACACCTTGACGCCGCCCTCCCCGATCACGGTGTCGAGGCCGCGGTCGGCGCGCGCGAGCAGGCTGTCGCAGGCCGCCTGCTTCAGCACCTCCAGGCATTCGCGGTCGCTCGCCGCGGGGTTCACGAACAGCAGGTTCTCGCGGATGGTGCCGGAGAACAGCTGCGTGTCCTGGGTCACGAAGCCGATTCGCTCGCGCAGCTGGTTCAGGTCGATCGTCGAGGCCGGGAACCCGTTGTAGAGGATGTCTCCCGACTGCGGTACGTAGAGCCCCACCAGCAGCTTCACGAGCGTCGTCTTGCCGGCGCCGGACGGCCCGACGAAGGCGATCGTGTCGCCGCGGTGAACGTCGAAGGAAATCTCGGTCAGCGCCGGCGAGGACGCCGACTGGTGCTTGAAGGTCACGCGATCGAACGCGAGGCGCTGAAGGTCCGATAGCGGCACCGGGTTCGCAGGGCGCGGCTCCTTCGGCATGTCGAGGATGTCCTGGAAATTCTTCAGCGACACTTCCGCTTCCCGGTAGATGTTGATGATGTTGCCCAGCTCCTGCAGCGGTCCAAAGATGAAGAAGGAGTAGATGA
>DATDHP010000318.1:0-9778 GCA_036521515.1 Vicinamibacterales bacterium | reverse complement strand
GGGCTGTCGATCATGGTCTTCTATCTCAACGTCGATGTCGGGATCTACGGCACGATCTGGATCATGTTCATCGCGTACGTCACGCGCTTCCTGCCGTACGGGCTGCGCTACAACACGACGTCGATGCTGCAGATCCACAAGGAGCTCGAAGAGTCGGCGGCGATGAGCGGCGCCTCGTGGGGGACGACCTTCCGGCGGATCATCCTGCCGCTGCTGAAGCCGGGGCTGCTCGCGGGCTGGATTTACGTGATGATCGTCTCGATCCGGGAGCTCTCGACGTCGATTCTCCTCTACAGCCCCGACACCCAGGTGGTGTCCATCGTGATCTGGGAACTATGGGAGAATGGCCAGTACGTCGAGCTGTCGGCGCTCGGCGTGCTCTTCATCCTCACGCTCTTCGTGCTCGTCCTGCTCGCGCACTGGCTCGGCCGGAAATACGGCGTCAAGGAATAGCGTCTCGGCATGATCACGAGCCACAGAGTCACAGAGACACAGAGACAATTGGAAAAACCTCTGTGCCTCCGTGTCGCTGTGGTTCGTCGAAAGGCGCAGGGCTGGTGCTGACGATCGAGGGGCTGTTCACCGAGTATCCGAACGAGCGCGGCGAGGTCGTGAAGGCCGCGCAGGACGTGAGCTTCAGCGTGGCCGAAGGGCATCTGTTCACGCTGCTCGGCCCCAGTGGCTGCGGCAAGACGACGACGCTCCGCTCCATCGCCGGACTCGAGCGGCCGCGCGCCGGCGAGATCTCCGTCAACGGCCGCGTCGTCTCTTCGTCGTCGAAGGGCGTGTTCGTGGCGCCGAACCGGCGCGGCTTCGGCATGGTGTTCCAGTCCTACGCGATCTGGCCGCACATGAACGTGTTCCAGAACGCCGCCTTTCCGCTCGAAGTGGGCGGCCGGCGCCACTCGCGCGCGCACATCCGCGACCACGTCATGCGCGTGCTCACCGCCGTGCAGCTCGATCACCTCGCCGATCGCGAAGCGACCAAGCTCTCCGGCGGCCAGCAGCAGCGCCTGGCGCTCGCGCGCGCGCTGGCGATGCAGCCGGCACTGCTCCTGCTCGACGAGCCGCTGTCGAACCTGGACGCGAAGTTGCGCGAGAAGATGCGCTTCGAGCTGAAGCGCCTGCAGCGCGAGCTGAAGATCACGACCGTTTACGTGACGCACGATCAGAGCGAGGCGCTGGCGTTGTCACGCCAGATCGCGGTGATGAACGAAGGGCGCATCCAGCAGATCGGCAGCCCGCGGGACATTTACGAGCGCCCGGCGAACCAGTTCGTTGCTGATTTCGTCGGCACCACCAACCTGATCGAAGGGACGGTGCTCGCGCGCGCCTCGACCGGGGACGGTTGCTATTGCCTGCGCACGGAAATCGGGACCGTGACGGTGAAGGCCGCACACGAGCTGCGGGTGGACGAGCGCGCGATGTTCTCCGTCCGGCCCGAGGACGTGGAGCTCTCCGAAGCGAGACCCGACGGCAGCAATGTCTGGCAGGGGCAGGTGGACCAGAAGGTCTTCCTCGGCGAAGCGGTTGATTTCCAGGTGAAGGTCGGCACGCGCACGCTTCTCTCGCGTCGCCACCCGACGCTGCGCACGAAGGTCGGCGACGCGATCTTCGTCCAGTTGAACCCAGAGAAGTGCGTGGTCCTGAAGGTGGCGTGACTACTATTCGCTGGGCGTCCGACATCATCGTCGACCTGCTTCACCACTACGACCTGCCGCACGCCGCGCTGAATCCGGGCGCCAGCTTCCGCGGGCTGCACGACTCGATCGTCAACTACGGCGGCAACCGCCCGACGCTGCTGCTCTGCCAGCACGAGGAGACGGCGGTCCAGATCGCGCACGGCTATGCCAAGGCGAGCGGCAGGCCGATGGTGGCGATCCTTCACAACCTGGTGGGGCTGCTGCACTCCAACATGGCGATCTATTACGCCTACATCGACCGCGCGCCCGTTTTCATCGTCGGCGCAACCGGGCCGATGGACGAGACCAGGCGCCGGCCGCGGATCGACTGGATCCACACCGCGCAAAGCCAGGGTGAGACGGTGCGCGCCTACACGAAATGGGACTACCAGCCGCACACCATCGACGGCGTGCCCGAAGCGTTCTCGCGTGCCTATTCGGTGATGATGGCCCAGCCGCAGGGACCGATCTACATGTGCTACGACGCGTGGCTGCAGGAGCAGCCGCTCGATCGCGAGGTGGCGATGCCGCCAGCCGGCGCGGCGAGGGTGCCCACGCGCATCGCGCCCGAGCCGCAGGCGCTGGCCGAAGCCGCCAACCTCATCGCGCGCGCCGTGCGGCCGGTCATTCTCGCCGAGTACGTGGGACGCGAACCCGAGGGCTTTCACGCGCTCGTGGCGCTGGCCGAGGCGGCCGGCATCCCGGTGTACGACGTGGACAGCCGCCTGAATTTCCCGACGCGCCACCCGCTCAACATGAGCCACTGCAAGGACGTGTTCCGCGACGCGGACCTGGTGCTGTGCCTCGACGCCCGTGACTGGGAGCGGCCGACGACGGAGCTGGTGAGTGCGACGCGACAGCTCACATCCATCGTGCCGGCGGGCGCGACATGGATCGACATCGGGTTCGGCGACCTGGAGCTGTCGAGCTGGGCGCTCGATTACCAGCGCCTGCGCCACGCGCAGCTTCATATCCTGGCCGACACGACACTGGCGATTCCGGCGCTCACGCGGCTCCTCGCGGGCAGGATCGAGAAGGACGCGCACCTGCGCGCCCGTGTCGAGGCGCGCACGGCCGACACGGGCGCGAAGAGCAGCGCGTTGCGCGAGCGCTGGGCGCGCGCGGCTGAAGAGGACCGGGACGCCAGCCCGATCACGCTTCCGCGTCTTGCCTCCGAGGTCTGGGACGCCATCAAGGACGAGGACTGGGTCCTGAGCGCGGGAACGCTCGAACACTGGACGCGCAAGCTCTGGGACTTCGACCGGCCCTACCGGCATCCGGGGCGCTCGCTCGGCACCGCCACCCAGTTCGGCATCTCGCTCGGCGTGGCGCTCGCCCACCGCGAGCACAAGCGGCTCGTGGTCGACATGCAGCCCGACGGTGACCTCATGTTCGACGCCGGCGCGCTGTGGGTCGCGGCCAAGCACCGCATCCCGATGCTGGTCGTGATGTACAACAATCGGGCCTATTACAACGACTGGGAACACCAGCTCCGCATGGCGAAGCTGCGCGGCACGCCGGTTGAACGCGCGCACATCGGCATGGACATGGACGACCCGGCGCCCGATTTTGCCGCCATGGCGAGATCGATGGGGTGGTACGCTGAGGGGCCGTTCGAGTCGCCGGCGGGGCTCGCGGCCGCGCTCCGGCGGGCGATCGCGCAGGTGAAAGAGGGCCGGCCGGCGCTGCTCGATACGGTGACCCAAAAGCGATGATCCGTCACCCCCACGAACCACCGAGACTCAGAGGCGCAGAGGCCTTGACCCAGGAGTTCTCGGTGTCTCTGTGCCTCTGTGGTTCGTTTCGGTGAGTGCTGATGGCAGAGACAATGGCGGCAATCAGGACGGTTGGGGTCATCGGCGCAGGTCGGATGGGGCAACCCATCGTCGGCCACATGGCGCGGAAGGGCTTCAGCGTCCTCGTCTTCGATATCGACGAGGGTAAGCGCGAGGTCGTCGCCAGGCTGGGCGCTGAATGGGCCGGCAGCGTTGCGGCGCTCGCACAAGGCTGCGACGCGATTCTGGTCTGCGTCGGCTACGACCGGGAGCTGCGGGATCTCGTGGGCGAGAGCTTGCTTCGGAACCTGCCGCGCGGGACCATTGTGGCGGTGCTCTCCACGGTGCATCCGCGGACGGTGCAGGAGCTCGCCGAAAGCGCCAGGGCCTACGGGATCCACGTGGTCGATTCCACGGTGTGTCGCGGTGGCCAGGCAGCGGACGAGGGGACGCTCCTGTCGTTCGTTGGCGGCGACGGCCAGGTCGTGGACCGACTGAAACCGGTGCTCGGCTGTTATTCGACCGACATCGTCCATACCGGCGGGGTGGGGACGGCCCAGGTCGCCAAGGCGGCGAACAACCTCGTGATGTGGGCCTGCCTGATCGCCGACCACGAGGCGCTGGCGCTTGCAAAGCGGTTTGGAATGGATGTCGAATTGCTCCGTGGCGCGCTCCTGAAGAGCAGCGCCGAGAACTATGTCCTGCGGCACTGGGGGACGAACACGATGGCGTGGGCCGAGGACGACATGGCGATCGTCCAGCGAATGGCGCACGAAGCCGGTATCGGCCTGCCGCAGGCCGGGTTGAATCGCGAGGTGTGCCGGACGCTGAAGCCGAAGCGGTTCCGGCTCGATGATTACGGCGTGTAGAGCGCGATCTTCCGGCTAAAGCCGGAAGCCACAGGTGCAGAGGGACCGGCCGCAGCCAGATGTGGCTTCCGGCTTTAGCCGGAAGAAGCGAAGCGAGGAGACCTCGATGGATTCACCGGTGAACGACGGCGCGGTGGCGACAGAGCCGGTCGCCAGCGAGTCGCACTACCACAGCAAGAAGGATCGGATCTTCGTGCGCGCGATCCACGGGCACTACAACCTCACGGAGGAGCTCGCCCGTTTGCGGGCGCGGCCGCGCGTGCTCAAGGGACGCCTGATCTCGTTCGTCGACGGCCCGCAGACCTTCAGCCGCCACTACGTCGAGCCAAAGGACGGCATCACGCAGATGTTCCACCTGCACCTGGAGGAGTGGGGGCCGGGCGCGAAATCGCAGAAGCACGGGCACGTGAACGAGGCCGCGTTTTACATCCTCGACGGCGAGGGGTACGAGATCCACGACGGCGTTCGCTATGACTGGACGGCGGGCGACGTCGCGATCGTGCACAACAACTGCGTGCACCAGCATTTCAACGCCAGCGCGACCAGGCCGGCGCGCGCACTCGTCATGAAGACGAAGCCGATGTTCATGTTCATGAACATGCTCTTCCAGAAGCTGGTGGAGCCGCGGCCGACGATGCCGGCGCCCGGGGCAGAGAATTTCCGCGCGCGCGAAGAAGAAGAGAATTTCAATCATGAGGGCTAGCAGCTTTCATTGCCACGAACCACAGAGTCACGGAGACACAGAGCCGGACCTTTCGAGATCTAGCATTTTGCAATCTTCACATTGAAGATCTTCAGATCCAAGATGACCCGCCTCTGTGCCTCTGTGTCTCTGTGGTTCGTAGCAGCGAAAAGCGTTGAGGATTAGGACCATGGCCTGGAGCGAATCGAAAGCGTGGAAGCAGGGCGCCGTCAACGAGAAGTTCTACCAGGCGTTGCTGGACGATGCGGCGGCTGCGCCGGCGCGGAACGCGAAGCGCAGGAAGGTGATTTCCCCCGAAGAGATGCCGTGGGAGATGTCGCGCCAGGGGCTGCTCAAGCACCTGATCAACGAGGCGATGAACACGCGCATGGAAACGGTGGACGCCTACATGCAGATCCTGCCGCCCGGCAGCCGCTCGGGGAAGCACCGCCACCTCGCCGAGGAGTGCCTCTACGTGCTCGAGGGACGCGGCTACGACCTGCACCAGGACTGCGACGTGGAGATCACCGACACCTACCACTGGAAGCCGCAGGAAGAGGTGAAGCGCTACGACTGGGAGGCAGGTGACGTCATCTACGTGCCACCGAACACGATCCATCAGCACTTCAACGGGAGCCCGGACAAGCCGGTGCGCCTCATCTCGGTGATCAACAGGATCTTCAAGGCGTGCGGGTTGAACGACCTGCAGCAGCTCGAAAATGCTCCGGAGTACGACCCGGCGGTGGTGCTGAACGGGGACATCGTGGACGCGTACCTGCGCGGCCGGACTGCCGCCACACGGTAAGGCGATGAATCCTGACCGCCGCGCGTTCCACCGAACCGTGCTGGGGCTGCTGTTCGCACCGGGACTCCACCCCACCGCGCAAGCGGGCGCGGCGGGGACCCCGGGACTGGCGCGCGCGCAACGCACGGCGCCGGTCTCGCCGCATCGCGCGCTCTATCTGCTGCAAGGGCCGGAGCGCCAGGAGCGCCTCGTGGCCGGGGCGCGCCGGGAAGGAACGCTCGTCATCTACACGTCGCTCAATACGCAGGACTCGGGTCCGCTGACCGCTGCCTTCGAGAAACGGTACGGCGTCAAGACACAGCTGTGGCGGTCCGCCAGCGAAAAGGTCGTCCAGCGCGCCGTGACGGAGGCGCGGGCCGGCCGGTTCGCGTGCGACGTCATGGAGACAAACGGTCCCGAGATGGAGGCGCTCGTCCGCGAGGAACTGCTCGACGAATTCTGGAGCCCGCAGTTCACGGAGCTGGCGCAGGCCGCCTTCCCCAAGCACCGGCGTTACGTCGCCGATCGCTTCAACTTCTTCACCATCGGCTACAACACGCGCCTCGTGAAGCCCGGCGAGGTGCCGAATTCCTACGACGATCTCCTGCACCCGCGGTTCATCGGCAAGATCGGCCTCGAGGCCGGCGATGTCGACTGGTTCGGCGCCATGGTGCAGTACATGGGCGAGGACAAGGGCGGCCTCTTCTTCCGCAGGCTCGCGGCGGCGAAGCCGCAGATTCGCAGCGGCCACACGCTGATGGGCCAGTTGCTCGCCTCGGGCGAGATCCCGCTCGCCGCGAACATCTACAACCACAACGTGGAGCGTCTCAGTGTCCAGGGCGCCCCGATCCGCTGGAAGGCACTCACACCGACCTTCGGGCGCCCCAATGCCATCGGCGTCGCGCGCCGCGCGCCGCGGCCCCACGCGGCGCTGCTGTTTGCCGACTTCGTGCTCTCACGCGAGGGGCAGACGATTCTCAAGGAGAGAAATCGCGTGCCCGCGAGCCGCGCGGTGAATTCGCACCTGAACGCGTTTCCGTTCGAGATGATCGATCCGGTCATCACGCTGGACGAGAACGAGAAGTGGTCGAAAAGGTGGTCGGATCTCTTTCTCAAGGGACAGCGGGTTCCCGCGGCCGTTGACTGACGAACGGAGCAGCCATGGGTAAGGAATCCCATTTCACCAGCAAGAAGCCGCGCGTCTTCGTGCGGGCCGTCGAGGGGGATTACGGCCTGAAGCACGAGCTGGCCCGCTTGCGCTCGATGCCGCGCGTCGTCAAGGGGCGCGAGCTTCGCTTCAACGACGGGCCCCAGGCGTTCAGCAAGCACTTCGTCGAGCCGGTGGACGGCGTGACGCAGACGCTGCACGTTCACCTGGAGGAATACGCGCCGGGCGGGCACAACCAGAAGCACGGGCACGTGAACGAGGCGGCCTTCTACATCCTCGACGGCGAAGGCTACGAGATCCACGACGGCGTGCGCTACGACTGGCAAGCGGGCGACGCGGTCGTCGTGCACAACAACTGCGTGCACCAGCATTTCAACGCCAGCGCGACCAGGCCGGCGCGCGCGCTCGTCATGAAGACGAAGCCGATGTTCCTGTTCATGAACATGCTCTTCCAGAAGACGGTGGAGCCGCGGCCGACGACGCCTGCGCCGGGCGCGGAGGGATTCCAGGCGCGCGAGAATGACGAGAATTTCAATCACGATGATTAAGGTCGACCGCGGGGGCTAAAGCCCGCGCGCTACCTCCACGGTGTTGGTACCGGTCGTGTAGTGCGGGGGCTTCAGCCCCCGCTGGGGAACCAATCAATGGCGCAGGACGCAGTCGTCTCCGAAGACCTGGCGAAGAAGTTCGCCTCCGAGAAGGAAACGCCGTACACGCGGTGGGTGCGCGCGGAGGGGCTGGAGATCATCAGCTCGTTCCATGTTCCGGATCTGCACACGGTCGAGCTGAAGCCCTGGCCGCGGCGCGGCGGGCGAGGCGTATTCCTGAACCACGACGCATCGCGCACGTCGAACGACTGCTACGTCTGCGAGATTCCACCGGGCAGGGAGCTCGCCCCGCAGCGCCAGCTGTTCGAGGAGATGATCTACGTCCTCGATGGCCGCGGGTCCACGGCCGTGTGGAACGACGCCGGGCCGAGAGCCACGTTCGAGTGGAAAGCGGGCGCCCTCTTCGCCATTCCGCTGAACGCCTGGCACCAGCACTTCAACGGCTCGGGCAGGGACGTCGTGCGCTTCGTCGCCGTCACCAACGCGCCCGTGATCCTCAACGCCTTCGGCGATCTCGACTTCGTTTTCAACACGCGCTACGACTTCAAGGACCGTTTCGGTGGCGAGCCGGATTATTTCGCCAGCCGGGGCGAACAGCGCGGCCTCCTGCTCGACACGAACTTCGTGGCCGACGCGGTGAATCTGCCGCTCGTCGCCGCGAAGGAGCGCGGCGCCGGCGGCGGCCACATCCGCTTCAGCATGGCCAAGGGGCACATGAACAGCCACATCTCGCAGTTTCCCGTGGGCACCTACAAGAAGGCCCACGCCCATGGCCCGGGTGCCCACGTCATCATCATGAGCGGCGAAGGCTTCAGCCTGATGTGGCCGGAAGGCGCGGAACCGCGGCGCTACGAATGGAAGGAAGGGACGCTGATCGTCCCGCCGAATCTCTGGTATCACCAGCACTTCAATACCGGGACGACCCCCGCGCGCTACCTGGCATTCAAGGCGGAAGGCGTGGCCATCAGGAACGCCCAGGGCGTGCCGAAGGCCTGGGTCTCGAAGCGGCTGGGCGGCGACCAGATCGACTACGCGGATGAATCGCCGCGGATACGCCAGTGGTTCGCCGAAGCGCTGGCCAGGAAAGGTCTTCAGCCGCGGATGGACAACGCGTATGCTCTCGAGCAGGCGGAATTGCCGCCACGGCCAGTCGCGATTGGTGATTGATCACGTGAAATGACAGGAGCCGTGCCATGACCAGACGGTTCGTGCTGACGTCCGCCATCATCACAGCTGTCGGCGCGGCGCTGGCCGTCGCCGGCTGCGGGCAGGCAGAGCCCGTAGGAACGGCCGCCGGCGTGGCGCTCTACGAAGGCGACGATCGATTGCAGAAGCTCGTCGACGGCGCGAAGCAGGAAGGCGAGCTCACGATCTACACCTCCGCCCAGTCGAACGACCTCGGCCCTGTCATCGAGGCGTTCGAAAAAAAATACGGGATCGAGGTCACCGTCTGGCGAGCCGGCTCCGAGGCCGTGCTCAATCGCGCTCTGCAGGAGAACCGCGCCGGACGTTTCACCGTGGACGTCGTCGAGACCAATGGCCCCGAGCTGGAGTCGCTGCACCGCGAGCAGATCCTGCAGGCCGTGCGGAGCCCTCACCAGGCCGAGCTGATCGCGCCCGCGATCCGTCCCCATGGCGAATGGGTGGGCACGCGCCTCAACGTCTTCGTCCAGGCCTATAACACCAAACTCGTCAGGAAGGAGGATTTGCCGAAGACGTGGGAGGACCTCACCGACCCGAAGTGGAAAGGAAAGCTTGGCATCGAGCAGGAGGACTCCGACTGGCTGGCCGGCGTGTTCGGCGAGATCGGTGAGGAGCGGGGAAGAAAAGTGTTCAACGAGATTGCCGCGACCAACGGCGTGTCGGTGCGGAAGGGCCACACCCTCCTGACTGAGCTCGTCGTGGCTGGCGAGGTGCCGCTGGCGCTGACGGTCTACAACTACAAGGCCGAGCAGCTCCGGGCAGAGGGCGCGCCGATCGACTGGTTCACCATCGGCAACGCCATTGCGCGTCCCAACGGCATTGGCGTGGCGCGCCGTGCGCCGCATCCGCACGCGGCCGTGCTCTTCTATGATTTCGAGCTGAGCGAAGAGGGGCAGCGAATCATCGCGAGCCGGGATTTCGTCCCGACCAGCAGGCAGATCGACACACCGCTCAACAAAGTGCCGATGAAGTTCGTTGATGCGAGAGTGTCAATCGACGAGTACGAC
>DATDHP010000317.1:0-3740 GCA_036521515.1 Vicinamibacterales bacterium | reverse complement strand
ACCGTCGCGCCGCCGGTCTGCGCGCCCACCCAGGCCGAAGCCGTGAAGGCGACCGCGAGCGTGAGAGCCACACACGTCATTCTTGGTGCCACAACCACCTCCATCATTGCGGAGAGTCACAGGCTGGAAGACAGGGTATTGTACCGGAGGACAAGTGCCGTGATGTCGTCGTTCTGCGGCGCATCGCCGGCAAACTGTTTCACCGCCGCGAGCAGCGCGTCCAGCACCGCGGCCGGCGTTCCAGGAAGAACCGAGCCGACCGTCGCGACAATCCGCTCGTCGCCAAATTCATCTCCCGACGCACTCAGAGCCTCGGAGACGCCGTCGCTGAACAACACGACGGTGTCGCCGGCATCGAGCTGCACCACCTCCTGCTCGTACGACGCATGGGAAAACAGACCGAGCACGAGGCCGCCGGCGGTCAGGCGGCGAGGCGCGCCGCTGCCGAACACGAACGGCGGATTGTGGCCGGCGTTACAGTAGACGAGCCGGCCATCAGGGCCGAGCACGCCGAGGAACGCCGTCGCGAAACGGGCTTCGACCGCGCGCGCCAGCAGCGCGCGGTTCACCCGCGCCATCGTGTCGCCCGGGTCCTGCATGGTCGCCGTGTGACCCGAAAAGATGCCCTGCAGGACCGCCGTCAGCAACGCGGCTGGCGCGCCCTTGCCGGCGACGTCGCCGAGTGCGAACGCGAACTGCCCGTCCGGCAGATCGAGGTAGTCGAAGAAATCGCCGCCAATCTGCCGGCACGGCACGGAGGTGCCCGCCGCGTCGAAGAAGGCGCCGGATCTGCGCGGCATCGGCAGCAGCGCGCGCTGAATCTGCGACGCGATGCGCAGCTCCTCCTCGATGCGCGCCTTCTCCAGCGCCTCCCGATAGAGGCGCGCGTTCTCGATCGCACCCGCCGCCTCCACCGCGAGCGTCGCCAGCGCTGCGCGCGCCGTCTGCGACAGCAGCGTGCCCTTCTCGCGGCTGTCGAGGTAGAGCACTCCAATCACGCGGGCATCGTCGGGTTGATCGCGGCGATCGACATACCGGACGATGCGCAGCGGAACGCAGAGCACGTGCCGGATCCCGAGCGCGAGGGTTCCCTCGTGCACGCCTGCCAGATCGCCGTCGCGCAGGTCGGCCACGATCGTCTCCCGGCCGCTGTCGAAGACCTGCTCCGGGATCTTGCGGCTGGTGTCGAAACGCGCGCCCGAGAGCGACACCTTGCCCCGCAGCCTGGCCAGCTTGAGCTCGAGCCGACGGTCGGCGCCGGCGAGCATGATGAATCCGCGTTCGGCATCGGTGACGTCGATCGCCGTATCCAGCACCAGCGCGAGCACCTCGTCCAGCACGCGCGCGCCGCCGAGCGCCTGCAGCGCCTCGAGCAGCGCGGCGACCTGCCGGAAGCCTCCGATGGCGGACCCCTCGCTGCTCGCGGGCGACTCGTCGCCGATGAGAAACCGCATTTCGATGCCGGCACCCCGCCCGAGGCGGATGCTGTCGCCGTGTGACAGAGCGTGATCCGTGCTGATCTGGGCGCCGTTGACGTACGTCCCGTACCGCGATCCCCGGTCGCGCACGACATACCGACCGTTCACGTCGGCGATCTCCGCGTGTTCGCGCGAGACCTCGCTATCGGTCAGCGGCAGATCGCTGCCCGAGCGCCGGCCGATGGTGAAAACCGGCTTGTCGATGAAGACGATACGCTGGCCGAGAGAATCCCGGACCTGGAGGCGCGGATCCGCGATGGGCGACACTGCGAGAATTCTCAGGCCGCTTCGCCGCGGAAGCTCGCGAGCGCTTCTGCCTCACTGTCGTACGAATCGAACACGGTCACGACTGCGACGTCACCGACGATATGCTGCTCGAGCTGCATGGGTCCTCCTGACGTCGATCGCCCGGTGGTGCGGCGCAGGGGATTCTATGTCATCCGGAACCGCTGGAGTCCATCCCTGCACCGATCCGGTCAGCGAACGGGCGATTCACGAGTGTCCCCTCGCAGCGCGCGGTGGCGAAAGGCGGCGTCAGGTCAGGGGACGACCTCGATCAGATGGGACACTGACGCCGTCGGCGTGTAGGGCCCTGCTTGCGCCTCGCGGCCGGGGCCGATGTTGATGAGGGCCGAGAACCGTCCGCGTTCGCGCCAGTCCACCGGGATCACCACGGCCCTGAGCAGGACGCGCTGGTCGCCCCGGGACACGACTTCCTGCGCCACCATCTTCCAGCTGTTGGGCCGGTCAGCGTTGAATCCGAGGTGGACCATCGCCTCATTCCTCGTGTCCAGGGTGACGTCGACTTCAAACGTGAACTCCACCTCGACGCCGCGGGTGACCGGACCCGACGGCGTGACCGAGACGATGGCCACGCGATCCTGCTGAGCGGCGGCGGGAGACGGCCCTTCGACTCGCGGTCGCTCGCCCAGGGCGGGCGCCAGAGCCAAAAACGCAGCGAAAGCGGCGCCAACCAGGAAGATCATAGGTTGCCTCCGGGCCCATCTCGGGGCGAAACGCCGTGTGCTTCGTGCGTGATCCCACTCGCTATGCGAGTAAAGACGCTCTTGCCGACGCAATTGGCGGCGTGGCGCGCCGATGGCGCGGGCGCGACCCACGAGCATTAACGTGCTGCGCTCAGATGTCTATCAGCGGGCTGGAGTTGGGTGACGGGGTCACTGCAGGCTTTCGACCGCGATTTCCGGGCCGTTCCAGAGAAACGGCCCGCCTTCTCTTTCGTCGAGGCCCTCGCTAGTTGCTGGAGCCCTTGGTTCGGGTCGCCGCGTCCCGCCGGTGCTCGTGGATCCTTGTTCGGCCGTCTGCTTTGAGGCGCTTGCCGCCCAGGATGATTTCCTCGACGTCCCGCTCACCCTCGAGACGCGTGTCCTCGTAGTACTCGTAGCCCTGCTGCTTGTTGCGGTTGAAGACGAACGCGATCTTCCAGGGCCTCGTGAACATCTTTGGATCCTCGAGCGTCGCTTCGTAGCTGATTCTGTCGGCGCCGACCATCGTCCAGCGTTCAACCACGTGCAAGGCGTCGCTGTGGAAGCTGCCATGCGAGTCCAGCCAGGTCTCGTCGGTGAAGTTCGTCACGTCGACCACGAGTGTCGTTCCGTCCCAGCGGCCACGCGAGTCGCCCATCCACAGCTTCGTTCCTTTGACGTGCGGACGCCCGTCCGTCGGGATGACCCGGAAGGTGTGGTTCGACTCGTAGAGGAGGGTCACGTATCCGGGGATCTGACGGATCTGCAGTCCACCGGGGACGTAATTGATGCGGGGGACGCCGTCGAGCGTCGCGCGAACGTGGGGATCGACGTGCTTCCGTTCGGTCGGGGTCTCGATGTCCCACAGGAGCTGTGTTCTTCGGGCCGCCGCGGCCGGCTGATAGGGGATTCTCCCATCGGCGGGCTCCACCAGCAGGATAGGATTCTCCTCTCCAACTCTGCCCTGGATGACGTCGGTGTCCGGATCCCTGCCGTCCTCGAGGCTATGAGCCCCTCCAACCGCGTCGGCGATCCACAGGCCCTGCATGTCCGGACTGCCGTCAGCGAGACGTGGCGGATTGAAGGGGGCTGACCCGGGATTTTGCGCACCAACGAGAACCGGGGCCAGCGAAGCGAGCGCCGCGGCCATGAGCCACCAGGATGCTCGACGTGTCATAGGAAACCTCCTGTTGCCCGCGTTGCACGGTGAGCCCGGCCGCGCAGACCTCGCTGCCGCTGGCGGCAATCCACCGTATTCTGCTCCCTGCGCCCTGGCGGT
>DATDHP010000316.1:0-2010 GCA_036521515.1 Vicinamibacterales bacterium | reverse complement strand
CCACTCAACCTGGAGGACGACCGATGTTGCTCGCTGATCGTATCGCTGACACTGAACCGACCGCTATCCGAACGCATCTTGGCGCAATTTTTGTTTCGTTGGAACTGAGCCGTTCGACCTGGTTGATCACTTCGCTGTCGCCGGGCAATGGCGAGAAGATGTCGAAGCACGGCGTTGCGGCGGGAGATCTTGGGGCGCTGCTGGCGAAGTTTGCGCAGCTGCAGCGCAAGGCGTTGGCGCGCACCGGCACGAGTTATCCGATCATTACGCTCCAGGAGGCCGGGCTGGACGGGTTCTCGCTGCACCGCGTGCTGCAGCAGGAGGGGATCGAGAGCCATGTGGTGGACGCCGCCTCGGTTGCGGTGCCGCGCCGGCGGCGGCGGGCGAAGACTGACAAGATCGACGGTGAGGCGCTGTTGCGGGTTCTGCTGGCCTACAAGCGGGGCGAACCACGGGTGTGCTCGATGGTGGTAGCCCCTTCGGCCGAGGAAGAGGACCGCCGCCGGATCGGCCGTGAGCGCGAGGTCTTGCTCGACGAGCGGATCCGGCATGTCAACCGGATCAAGGGACTTTTGCTGGCGCAGGGGATCTGTGGCTATGCCCCGTTGCGGCGCGATCGACGGGCGCGGCTTGCGGCGCTGCGCACGGCGGACGGGCGTGAGCTGCGACCGCAGCTGAGGGCGCAGATCGGGCGCGAGCTCGAGCGGCTCGAGCTGCTGCTTGTGCAGATCAAGGCGGTTGAGGCGGAGCGGGACGCGATGCTGGCCAGGTTGAGCCAGAGCGTGGACGAGAACCCGCCGGTGCATCCGCTGGCGATGCTGCTGGGCGTGAAGGGGATCGGGGAGGAATTTGCGGCTGCGCTTTGGTTCGAGTGCTTTTACCGGAGCTTTGCCAACCGCCGGCAGATCGCCGCCTATGCGGGCCTGGCGGCGACACCGTGGCAGAGCGGGGCGCTCGCGCATGAGCAAGGCGTGTCCAAGGCCGGCAATGCGCGACTGCGCAAGAAGCTGGTGCAGCTCGCCTGGCTCTGGCTGCGCCATCAACCGGCCTCGGCACTGGCGCGCTGGTTCCACGCGCAAGCCCATCGCAAGATCGCCATCGTCGCACTGGCGCGCAAGCTGCTTGTCGCCTTGTGGAAGTATGTCACCGCCGGCGTCGTGATCGAAGGTGCGGCGCTCAAGGGCGCTGCCTAGGCGGCAAGCCAGCGTCTCGGCAGGCGAGCGCCTCACCCACAGTTGAGCAGCAACAGGACCATGACCAATCCGCCGAGACCCGATCAGTCTCGGCCGATCCGGGCGGACGAACCGATGGATTGCATGGCTTCAAAAGCCGTAGCGAAGAATGGCTTCGTCCTCTCGAGCCGCCCGCCGCAAGCGGAATCCTGGTACGGCACGCCCTCGCGGCCGACCGAATGTGAGTTTGATCTGGCGTCAAACCTGATCGCGAAACCGGCTCGACCTCGATCGTAGAAGAACTGCAAATGGTCCTCCTTGCATCATGAACCGCTCTCGTCCCAACCGTGCGAGCCTGATGGCGTGCTCGATCGCGTCAAGGCCAAGCCGCTGCGCGGCGGCCCTGCGGGCCGGCCTTGACCCGATCTGCGCGCGCCATCTTCAAAACTCCACGCTCGGGACGAAGAGGTGCTCCTCGCTCAAACTAAGAGGTGAGACCAAAGTGTGAGAGACCTTGACTCGGCACATCCCCATGTGAGCAATCCAAGGTGCAGTGCCGTCTCTGGATTGCTTCGTCGCTGTCGCTCCTCGCAATGACGGGGAGAGAGCATCGTGCCCTCACTCCGCCGCCTGCGCGGCTGCGAGCGTCGGGTAGTCGGTATAACCCTTCGCACCGCCGCCGTAGAACGTCGCCTTGTCCCACTCGTTCAAGGGCGCGCCCTTCTTCAACCGCTCGACCAGATCGGGGTTGGAGATGAACGGCTTTCCGAACGCGATCAGATCGGCGGCGCCGGCTTCGAGCACTTTTGTCGCCAGATCGAAATCGTAGCCGTTGTTG
>DATDHP010000315.1:0-4950 GCA_036521515.1 Vicinamibacterales bacterium | reverse complement strand
GGCGAGGGGGGTCGCAAGGGCCGCCCGCTGCGAAATCCGTATCGCCTGTTGCGTCCCGTCGAGACGGAGCTCGGGATTGCTCTGCGCGACGGCCTTGAGCCACGCGTTCGTGGCTTCCCTCAGATCGCGGGATGCGGCCTTCGTGATTCCGAATTCGACACCGTGGCTGAAGACTGTCTGTCCGTTGAGTTGACCGTACCCGTTCTGAGGGACGACCAACAAAAGCACAACTTGTACCTGATCGGTCGTCGCGAGCAACGAGAGGTGGGGCCACCGTAGATCGTCGCAACCTTCGACCTGTGGGATCCGTGGGTTTCAAACGGATGAAACGCCGCTCTGCGATGTGGAGCCGATGCCTGCGCGGCTGACGGTGCGTTTTCGCAGTTATGAGGACGGTGGCACCCTCAACGCGTACGGCGTTGAGCAGCATCATCGTGGCGAGGCTTCACCGTTGCCTCCTGTCAAAGATGCCGCGGAGACTCAGCCGCGACGCTTGAAGAATTGAACGGCCCGCTCGTGCTGTTCCGCAGCGGCGCGGGTGCGGAACGTACCGAGATTACGCCGCTTCCCGGTTCGCGGATCGGCTTTTCGGGAGTACAGCCGGTATTCGCCTGACTTCAGCTTGCGGATCATCACGGCATTTGTGATTCGTGATTCGTGATTTGTGATTCGTGATTTCGTGGTTGATTCGGTAATCACGAATCACGAATCGTCAATCACGAATCACGAAAGGCGCCTGCGGCGGGTCCGCGCCGCCTTTTTCGCGGCGGCGCGCCGGACTCGTGGGCCCTTCGTCCGCACGGCGCGGCGTGCCGCTGCGCTGCGTGCAGCGGGCGATCGACGTCTCGCGCTCGCCCTGGCCTGGCGTGCCAGCGCCTTCGGTGACGCGGCGCTTCGTCCTTCACGTTTCAGCTTGCGCCTCATCGCATGGGAACGCCGGGCCGACGGCCGCGCGCTCTTGCGACGCGCCGCCCGCGTCGCCGCGGCCGCGCTGCGCTTGGTCGTGGCCTTCGCACTGGCAGGCGGCGGTGGCAGCTTCACGCCGGCGCGCCGCGCCTTCGAGAGACCGATCGCGATCACCTGTTTCGTCGATCGCGCCCCGTGCTTTCCCTCACGGACGTGGTGAATCTCCTCTCGAACGAACTCACCGGCCTGCGTCGAGGGCGCCTTCCCGGCGCGCTTGTCCTGTCGAGCACGTTCGAGCGTGGCTTGCTCAGGCATGGCAATTCTCCGAATCTTCGATGGCACCGACGCAACAGGGGTGCCAAGGTCGGGGACGGGGGGTGGGGATCGGGACGCTCGCTTCGAATTGAAAACCCCGATCCGCTCTGCGAACGAAATCATTTCGTGGCGTGTTCACCCGGGGCGCACAGCCCGTCGCCGGTGCGCAGGATGTCGCGCATCCACCACTCGTGCTTCTCGTGGATCTGGACGACCTTCGAGAAGAGATCGACCGTTCCCGGATCGTCGTGCTCATCGGCAATCCTGGCGCCGCGCCGGATCTCCTTCACGATGACCAGGAGATTGCGATCCGCCTCCTCGACCATTTCGCGCATGTTGGCGTGTGGCGCCGCTACCGATACGGTGGCGAGATCCACCGCCTCGAGCAGGTGGGCCGGCGGATCCTGACCAATCATCCGAACGCGTTCGGCGAGCTCATCGATGCTGGACAGGACCTCGGCCGCAAGCTTGTCGAACAGCTTGTGGAGATCGCGGAACAACGGGCCGTAGCTCTGCCAGTGATAATGCTTGTAATTGACGTAGAGAACGAACGCATTGCCGACCTGCCGCCGGAGCTCCTGGACGACGGGACTGTCAGGCGTGTTCTCACGCGAGAGGTCTTTCTTCATCGACTCGACGTCAGCCGGCCGTATAGTTCTAGCTGTTGCCATAATGTGTCTCCCATTTCACGCGTCAGGCGCGCGTCGAACAAGGTGATACGTGGGGACAGACGCAATTCCTGCGCCTGATGTGCGCACCTCGGAACGGCCGATGGCAACGGTAGAGTGAGCCGCTCCGAATGGCGACTGATCGCGCTTCGGCCCTGCTCATCGTTGACGTGCAAAAGGACTTCTGTCCTGGTGGCGCTCTGCCGGTGGGCGAGGGCGAACGTGTGGTGGCAGTGCTCAACCAGCACATTGCCGATGCGCTCGCGCGCGGATGGCCGGTATACGCGTCTCGCGACTGGCATCCGGCGGTCACACGCCATTTCAAGGACTACGGCGGCGACTGGCCGCGCCACTGCGTCCGGAATACAGCGGGCGCAGCGTTTCACGACGATCTGCAGCTCCCCGCATCGACGATCGTCGTGAGCAAGGGGCAGGACGCCGAGAGTCACGGCTATTCGGCGTTCGAGGGCCAGACGTCCGAAGGCCTGAGCCTGCTGTCGGACCTGAAGGCGCGGCGCATCGGGCACCTCTACGTTGGCGGCCTCGCGACCGATTACTGCGTGAAGCACTCCGTGCTCGATGCGCTCCACGCCGGACTGACGGTGACCCTCCTCAGGGACGCGATTGCCGGCGTCAACCTTCAGCCTGAAGACTCGGCCCGGGCCATCACGGCCATGCAGGAAGCAGGCGCAGACATCGAGGCGCGCGCATGAAGCACGACGATTCCTTACGTGAACTGCCTCACTCGCCGCGCAGGGCCGTTACCGGATGGATACGTGTCGCCCGCCGGACTGTCAGGACGCTCGATGCGGCAATGACGCAGCACAGCACGACCACCACGCCACCGAGTGTCAGCGGGTCGACCGGCGTGATGCCGTACAGTGAGCCGCGCAACCCTTGCGCGAGCGTCAAGCCGAGCGCCGTGCCTGCCATGATTCCCACGATCGTGACCTTCGCAATCTGGTCGAGGACCAGTCGCATCACATCGCGGCGGGTTGCGCCGAGCGCAACGCGGACGCTGATCTCACCCGTCTTCTGCGCCAGCGTGTAGGACAGCACGCCGTGGACGCCGATGCCGGCAAGCGCGAGCGCGATCATCGCGAACACGCCAAGGAGCTGCATGAGGAAGTGCTGTTCGGCGATCGAATCCGCCAGTGTCTCGTCAAGCAGCTCCACGCCGAAGAGAGCCAGAGCCGGATCGATATCACGGACGACCTGACGGATGGCGGAGCGAACATCTCCGGACGCCCGCACGAGCAGCGCCTCGGCGCCATCGATCGACGGCGTCTGCGCGAGCGGTGTGTACACGGCGATCGGCGCCTCGTTGGCGATCCCGTGAAACTTTTCGTTACCGACGACGCCGACGATGTGGCGGTTCACGCCGAAAAAGGCAATCTCGTATCCAACCGGATCCCGATCGGTGAAGAAGCGCGCGACGGCCGCCTGATTGATGAGCGCTACGGGCGGCGCGTTCGCTCCATCGCGGCTGTCGAAGCGCCGGCCCGCGATGAGTTGCACTTTCAACGTATCGAAGTATTCGGGAGTGACCCGCCGTACCGAGATCTCGGGCCAGGCAGCGGCCTCGGCCTCCCTGCCGACAATCACGAACGAGTTCGTAAAGCCGACGTCCAGCGGCTGGTTGCCGGCGAGCCCCGCCCTTTCGACGCCTGGAAGGGCCGAGATCCGCGCGAGGAGCGTCTCGTTGAACCGCTGTATCGCAGGAGCGCTCGGGTAGAGGCGCATGTCCACCGGATAGCGCGCCGGCGGCAGTTGAAACTGCGCCTTTACCACGCCGGTCGCATCGAAGCCAGGGTCGACCTGCCGAAGTGCGCTCACGCTTCGCAGCAGGAGTCCCGCGGCGATCACTAGGGCGACCGCCAGGGTGACTTCCGCCGCGACGAGCGCGGCCCGCCGCCTGCCCTGGTGCCGTTCACCGCCGCCTCCCGTCGCCGCATCGCATCGCAATGCGGCCTGCAGATCGACGCGTCGTGCGTGGATGAGAGGGAGGAGGCCGAAGACGGCCGTGACGCTTCCAGTCAGGAAGAGGGTGACGAGGAGCACGCGCCGATCGATCCCTACATCGGTCAAGCGTGGAATCTGAGGCGGTGCGAACGTGAGAAGGAGTTGCAGCCCGGCGCTGGCGAGGCTCACACCGAGGATGGCGGCAGTCAGCGTGAGCACCGTGCCCTCGACGAGAAACTGCTGTGCGAGGCGGCGGGGCGCCGCTCCAACTGCCGAGCGGACGGCGATCTCACGGCCGCGCACGTTCGCTCTCGCCAGCAGCAGATTCGCCACGTTGACACAGGCGATCAACAGCAGGGACGCGACTGCAGCCAGCAGGGCGAGGAGCGCAGGCTGCACCGGGCCGACGACGACTTCGCGGAGCGGCTCGACCATCACGCCGCGCGCGTCATTCGACGGGAACGTGCGTTCGAGATCTGCGGCAATTGCTGCGAGGTCGTCCTGCGCCGCAGCGACGCTCACACCGTCGGCAAGGCGGCCGAGCATGATGAGCGGGTGGTTTTCGCGACGCATCACCGTCGCGTCGCCGCGGAGCGGAATCCACACGTCGACCTGGGCGCGGGGGTCCCTGCTGACGAAGCCGCGGCTGTAGGCGGCAGCGGCCAGCACCTGCGGGATGCCGAACGCGGCGCTGCCGGGAGCAACGCCGACAATCGTGTGCGGCCGGCTGTTCAGACGAATGGTGGCGCCGACCACGGCCGGATCGCGTTGATACAGCGTCGCCCACATGGCTTCGCTGATGATCACGATATCGGGACTGCCAGGGCGGTCTTCCTCACCTGTGAAGCCTCGCCCGACGAGCAACGGCACTCCGAGCAGCGAAAAGAGGTCTGCCGAGACCGACAGCCGCGCGAGCCGCGCCGGGTCTTCGCCGTCGGGTGTCAGGTTCATGTCGCCCGCGATGAACGAGGCGAGGCGATCCAGACGCGTGTTACGGTTGCGGAAATCGACGTAGTCCGGGAACGAGGCGGGCTCGCGGCTGGTGCCCGTGTCGCGATCCGTCTCCCACACGACCACCAGGCGCTCCGCGTCCACAAAC
>DATDHP010000314.1:0-3514 GCA_036521515.1 Vicinamibacterales bacterium | reverse complement strand
AACCACCTGGTGTCGTCGCGCGCACGACCGCCGTCGCCGCCGCTTGCTTCCGCCCACGCCTGGTTGCTGTATATCAGGCGACCGTCCGGCGCCACGATCCAGACGGGGACCGGAACCCTGTCGGCGAGGTCGCGAAAGCGGCGTTCGCCCATGCGCTCTGCCAGCTCTGTCAACCTGCGGGGCGTGACATCGACGTGCGCGATCACGGCGCCGCCTTCGGGCCGGCGCAACGGTGTCACCCTCGTGACGTACCACCGCTCCTCGCCGAGCTCGTGGCACGGATACGCGGTCTCGAACAGCTCCGACCCACCGCCGCACACGGCCTCAATGCCCTCGAGCGCTGCGGCCGCTCGAGGGGAACCTCCGGCCGCGGCGCGTCGGCAGACCTCGATGTAGCTCACGCCAGGCCGAGTCGCGCCGAATGAGGAGAGCCCCATCGGCTCGCCGAACCCGGTCCATGCCCCGTTCATCGCGATGATGGTCCCGTGACGATTGACGACCGTAATCTGATCGGACAACGATGCCAGCACGGCTTCGTAAAGGAAGACCTGGTCGCTGGCGCGATCCGCGTCGACGAGCGTTCTCGTCAGGAGCGCCGCTGCGATGCGCAGATGACCGGCAGCGGTCTCGTCGCACGGTGGGACCGCGTCCGCCCACCCGAGCACGAGCACGCCTGTCACCGCACCGCGCCTTGTGGCCGAAGCGGCGAGGAACGATTTCACGCCCGCGGGCACCAGCCCCTCGACTCCGGAGACGTCGCCGGCGCGACAGAGGATCGTGGCGTTGCGCCGCAGGCGTTCGATCGCCATCGCGCCGTCCACGGCCTCGCCCGGGGCGACCGGCGCGTCGGCGTCGCCGACGTGCACGGCGCGGTGGACCCCCGCGCTGGTCACCACCCAGACCACGGCCTGGGTGCCGTCCATGCGCCGTCGCAGTCGGTCGAGCGCACGCGCCGCCACATCGGTAGAACCCGGCGGTTCGCCCAGGAGCTCGTCGGCCAGCTCGGCCATTACGGCCGCCACATCGCAGCGGGGCGAGAGCCCCTTCAAGGGACGAAAAGGCCCGGCGTGCGTCTGCGCCGAGCCAGCGGCCGGAAGAGGCATGGGAGTGGGCGGAGGCAGAACTGTACCACGAATTGAGAGCGTTGCGTGGCAAGCGGGCCTGGAGACGGCACCAGCTACCTTCGCTGCTTCGCGATCGCGACCACGACATGACGTGGGCGGCCGTCCCACCCGTCATTTGCCAGCGGTGATTGCTGCGATAGGTGAGGCCGCCGGACGGTGCGGGCGCACGCGCCAAGCTCGAGCGGGAGGTCCGGAGGCTGTCGGGGGGGCGCGGACCTAGCCCTCGCGCGCGCACGCGCGCGCGGGGACGGCTTTTGAGCTGACGCGGCGCGCCGACAGGGCCGTTCACGCCGGGAACCTGCCCGCAGTTCGTCGCTACGTCTTCGGCCTGAACGCGTCCTGGACCTGCTGGCGAATATCCTTGTAGTTCTTCGACAGCAGCTTCTCTTCTTCCTTGGTCAGGATTCTGAAGGGCACGCGCACGAGACTTTTCTCGAACTTCACGTTGAGCCAGTGCTGGCCATACGCGATTCCACCGGGCACCTGGAAGAAGAGGCGACCGACGCATCCACGCTGGGAGCTCAGCTCGACCTGGTCGAACGCTATCGCGCGGTTGTCCAACTCGGAGAAAAACCCGACTCGGCACGCCTGGCTCGCGCTCGGTGGAAAGTAGTTGATCGAGTCGCGCTGGACCTTCTCCCGATTCTGCAGCGCGGTCAGGTTCGCCTTCCGGTACTCGACGACGGACGCCAGCGGAATGGTCTTGCCGTCGGGGGTCTCGAGCGACAGCGCGTCGCGCTTCATCGTGTAGTTCGGCACGCGATCGCGAATAGTGGTGCCGAACTCGAGCAGCATCCACTCTTCGCCGATTGACAGGTTGGCGAGGCGATAGCCAATGATGGCATAGCCCTCGTTGTTGTACGCGACGCGGACATACGTCCCTTCGAGCGTCATGATCTGCGGCACGCCCGGTTGCGGTATCTTCACGGTTGGGGCTTGCTGGTTCTGCGCATCGCCCATGGCCGCGAGTGGCGGCATCGAAACCAAGGCGACAACAGCCAGTGACAACAAACTCGTGGCTCTCATGAGACCTCCTCGGAGACGCTCGTGACGTCCACAGCGCGGGCTGCGGCGGACCACGCAGCGCACCCGCGCAGCTCACTGGTACCGACGAGAGGCACTCGACGTGCCAGCGCGCCAGTCGCCTCCCTCTGCTGTAACTGGTTGATGTGTCTCGTCAACAGTCGATCCCGCGATTTGAAGTTCGCCGCTGGTCACGACCAGTCGAAGTCTGGCTCCGGAATATCGTAGCATCACAAAGGTCGTGGCGGTCACCCGCGGCGAGGGCGGATGCCGAGCCTGGTCATCCGTGACATCAGCGCGCCGGGCGTGAGGCCGAGGCGGGCGGCCGCGCCGCCCTTGCCGGTGATCTGCCCATTGCAGGCGGCGAGGACGGCGGTAATGTGCTCCTTCTCGATGCCGGCGAGCGTCTGGCTCCGTCGCATCGCGCCCGTTCCCCGGCCGGGCAACGGAATGCGCAAGTGGCGACAACTGGCGACAATCATCGCGCGTTCCACGGCGTTCCGCAGTTCGCGCGCGTTGCCCGGCCAGTCGTATGCCTGCAGCGCAGCCATCGTCGGCTTGTCGATGGCGTCGATCGGCTGGCCATAGGCCCCTGAGAGCTCGTCCACGAATCGCCACACGAGCAGCGGAATGTCCTCGGGGCGATCGCGCAGGGGCGGCACGTGGATGGGAAACACGTTGAGCAGGTAGTACAAGTCGTCGCGAAACGTGCCCTCGTCGATGCGGCGGGTCAGGTCGTGGCGCGTCGCGGCGATGATCCGAAGGTCGACTTTGATCGGTCTGGCGCTGCCGAGCGGCTGGAACTGTTTCTGCTGGAGCGCGCGGGCGAGGCCGGCCTGCGCCTCGAGCGGCAGATCGGCGATCTCGTCGAGGAACACCGAGGACGTGTTGGCGAGCTCGAGGAGGCCGACGTGCCTCGGTCCCGCCTCGACGGGCGACCATCTGTCGCTCCCGAACAGCTCGTTCTCAATCCTCGCCGCTGACAGGGACGCGCAGTTCACGCGCACCATCGCGCGCTCGCTGCGTACGCTCAGTTCATGGATCCGGGCGGCGAGCAGCGTCTTCCCGGTGCCCGTCTCCCCGAACAGGAGCACCGTCGATTCCGTGGCTGCGACCTGGCGGACCTGCTCGAGCACACGGCGAATCCCGGGACTGTGTCCCACGATGGCGGGCGCGCCGGTCAGGGCCTTCAACTCGTCGCGCAGATACACGTTCTCGTCGCGCAAGCGGTTGCGCATGCTGGCGACCTCGGTCAGCGCCCGGTGGAGCGCCTCGTCGCCCTGCTTCCGCGCCATGGCGTTGGCGAAGATGAGGGCCACCACGCGCAGCCGGTTCACGACGACCGGCGTCCAGGAACGCGCCTCGCG
>DATDHP010000313.1:0-7046 GCA_036521515.1 Vicinamibacterales bacterium | reverse complement strand
CCGCATCCCGTACCAGGCGTTCTTCTACCCCGGCACCCAGCACGGCTTCCACAACGATACGACGCCGCGCTTCAGCCCGGATGCCGCGAAGCTGTCGTGGCAGCGGACGGTCGACCACTTCAACAAGACGCTGAAGACGTCTTCGTAAGGGGATTGACCGAAATCGGCCCCTGCGAACCTCCAATCGTCAAATTGACGAGGCCGCCTCGTATGGCGGCCTTATTTTTGTGCTGTCTTGAACTGTCGCTATTTCCTGTATGCCAGTAGAATGGTGGCTACGTCTCTGTTCGGCTGCAGAGATACGGAGGTAGCAGATGCGCAAAGTTGGCTTAATCACCTTTTTCGCGCTGGTGGCCGTCATCTACCTGGCACCGGTAAGCGCACATCACGGCTGGGGCGGATATCACAGCGAGGGAAGCGAGCTCACGGGCACGCTCGAAACGCCCGTCAGCACCGCCGGCCCGCATGCAACGACGAAGCTGCGCACGGCGGACGGCAAGGTGTGGGATGTGGTCCTGGCTCCGGGCGGGCGCACCGTCAGCGCCGGCCTCAAGGAGGGCGTGATTCCCGTCGGTTCGAAGGTCACCGTGCACGGGCATCGTCACCGCGACCCGAACAAGCTGGAAATCAAGACCGAGCGACTGACCTGGAACAACCGCACCTTCAACGTCTACCCCGACCGCGATTGACATGATCGCGTAGCGAGACGGGCGTGGGCGACTTCTTGTCGTGGATGGAGTCGTCCGCGCTTGGCCAGTTGATGCGCGACGCCGGCCCCTGGAGCTACGCCGTCGTCAACCTGACCCACGTGCTCGGCGTCGCGTCGCTGTTCGGTTCGATCCTCGTACTCGACCTGCGTTTGCTGGGCATGTGGCGTCGCGTTCCCGTCGCGGCGCTCGCCAGTGCGATTGTGCCCGTTGGCCGGACCGGCGTGGCGGTCGCGCTGTCAACTGGCATCCTGCTTCTCGCGACCAACGCAACCGAGTACATCGGGAATCCATTCCTCCTCATCAAATTCCCGGCGATCGGGATCGGGCTGATCAACGTCCTCGTGTTGAGCCGCTCGGCGGCGTGGAAGGCGCTCGGCACGCGTGAGCTGTCGGCGGCGGAGTGGCGCCTGCTTCGCGTGATGGGCGGCATCTCGCTGGCGTCGTGGCTCACCGCCGTGAGCGCGGGGCGGATGATCGCCTACTGGTGATCTCGCAACGGCACGCGCGGCAAGTAGCTCATCCGCTTTGCACACACACGCAGACGATGGCTCAATGAGATCTTGCACCTCTCGACCGGCTCCGCTATGTTCCCCATGACTCGCCCCACATCATCAACGCCAGATGAACACATCACGCGAGTTCGGGCCTGGATTGAAGGCCCGGCGCGAGCGCCGTGGCATCACGCTCGAGGCGATCGCGTCGGCAACGAAGATCGGCCGGCCGCTGCTGGCCGGACTCGAGCGCAACGACCTCTCCCACTGGCCGAAGGGGATTTTCCGGCGTGCGTTCTTCCGTGACTACGCGGCCGCGATCGGCGCGCCGGTCGACGAGACGCTGGCCGAGTTCATGCGGTTCTTTCCCGAGAGCGGCAGCACGTCCAACGAGCCTCCCTCTCCGTTGAGGATGACGCTCGCACCGGGGCGCTCGCGTGTGCGGATGCGGGCAACCCATGGCGCGGGAGCGATGCTCGACGCGTTCGTGGTGGCGTCGATTGGCCTTGCGGCCGCCTGGTGGCTCGGGGTCGAACGCTTGAACGCCATCGCGGTTGCCGCGCTCATTTATTACCCGCTGACTGCGGCGTGGCTCGGACGTGGCCTTGCGGTGTCATGGCTGAGTGGTGGCCAGCGCCTGCCCGATGCGTGGCGCAGGGCTCGCTCGAGTTCGCAGCACGCCGGCGCGCCGGGTCACACGCCCGCTGAACCCATTCGCGAACCGGAGCCGCAGCCCGTCGCGAAGCTGCTGGGGCTGCGCAAAGGATCCGCCGCATGAGAACGCTCTAGAATCGGAGAGATGCGGGTCCTCGCGCGCCTGGTGCTGAACGGCATCGCCATCATCGCCGCGGCGTGGCTCATTCCGGGTTTGTCCCTGTCCGGCGTCGTCCCCGCGCTGGTCGCGGGTGCGATCCTCGGCATCGTCAACGTGCTCGTGCGTCCGGTGCTCCTGATCCTGACGCTGCCGCTCACGCTCGTCACGCTCGGCCTCTTCATCTTCGTGATCAACGCGCTGTGCCTGGGATTGACGGCGGCGCTCGTCCCGGGCTTCGAGATCAGCGGCTTCTGGTCCGCCTTCTTCGGTGCTCTGCTCGTGTCGATCGTCAGCTGGATTCTGAACGGGTTGCTGGCGGGCGATTCACCCGAACGAAGCGACAGGTAGAATCACATAACCGGCGGCGATGTTTCCGTTCGAGTGGCTTGCCGTGCTCTATTTCGCGGCGCTTGCCCTGGCAGCTGTCGCGCTCCGACGCGGCCGCCCGCGAGCGCGGCGGGCCTTCCTCGATTCGATTGCACTCGTCGTCATGGCGATGGTGGCAGGCTGGACGACGCCGACCGACGTGCGCGCGTGGCTGGGCCACGCGTATCTCCTCGCCGGCTACCGGATTCCGTCGCTGCTCGCGCCGACGGCCGCAGACACGCGTTTCGAGCGCTGGCTCGTCGAGACCGATCGGGCCTGGCGACCGTCCACGAGCGCAATTCCCAGACCGATGGCGCACATCTTCGAGGTCGCGTATCTGCTCTGCTACCCGCTCGTGCCGGCTGCGTTTGCGGTCGTCTGGGCGCGCGGCGACGACAACCACATCAACCGTTTCTGGATGGCGGTCCTCGCTTCGGGATTTGCATGCTATGGCCTCCTGCCGTGGCTCGCGAGCCGGCCGCCACGGTCGCTGCCCGACGCGGAGCGCCCCGGCAGCGGCCTCGCGCGCTTCAACGTGCGGGTGCTCGAGCGTGCGAGCCACGGTCTCAACACGTTCCCGAGCGGCCACGTCGGAGTGGCGGTGGCCGCCGCGCTGAGCGTATGGCCGGTATCACCGGCGGCCGCGATTGTCTTCGGCGTCGTGGCAACCGGCGTCGCAATTGGAGCGGTCACCGGCCGGTACCACTACGTGCCGGACGTGGTGATTGGAGCAGCCGTCGGCCTCCTTCTCGGGAGTTGAAGTGTGGGAGTCGCGGGTCAGCCGAGAAACGCGCCGCCGCTGGCATGAATGGTCTGGCCCGTGATGTAGCGCGCCTCCGGGCCACACAGGAACCGCACGAGCGCGGCTATCTCTTCCGGCTTCCCGAGGCGGCCGACGAGCGGCGCATGCGTGGCGTGGTGTGCGGGCGCCGCTCCGCGGCGGACGGTATCGATGAGACCGGGCACCACGCAGTTCACGGTGATGGCGTTCGGCGCGAGGTCGTGCGCCAGCGCGCGCGTCAGGCCAACCAGTCCCGCCTTCGCCGTCACGACATGCGCCCTCCTCGCCGCGCCGGTGTGCGCCGAAAGGCCGCCGATATTGGCGATGGCGCCGCTGCCCGATGCCATCAGATGCGGCAGCGCCGCGTGACTGCAGACGTACGCGGCGTCGAGCGTGATGGCCATGATCTCCCGCCATTCGTGGTAGTCGAGATCCGCGAACGCCATTTCACGGCGCACGCTGGCGTTGTTCACGAGGATGTCGAGCCGGCCGAACGATTCGACGGCAACGGCCACGAGTCGAGCGGCGGCGTGGGGATCGGTGACGTCGGCGATGGAGACCACGGCACGGCCGCCGGCCCGGCGAACCTCCTCTGCCACGACCTCGGCATCTGCCACGGACGTGCGCGCGTTGACGACAACAGCAGCGCCGCCACGTGCCAGGTCGAGCGCGATTGCCCGCCCGATGTTGCGCGCGCTGCCCGTCACAACCGCAACGCGCCCGGCGAGAACACCCACGGCGTTCATGAACGGAACTCGCCCAGGACGTCGATCCGCGTCCGCGTGAACACATCACGCGACTCGCGCAGCAGGCGCCGGGCTGACGCCTCGCTCCAGCCGCCGTGCCGCGCGTTGTCCATGAACTTCACCTCCACCTCCGCGGTGGACAGCGGCGCCTGCGCCCCGCCGCGCATGTACGGCTGGCGGAGCTCCCGCTGGCTGCCGTCGCGCAGCGTGGCCCGCAGATGACCTGTGTAGTTCCGTGGGTACTCGTCATCCGGGTTGATCCTGTACCGGATCGTCGAGGCGAGCGCCAGCACGTCCGGATCCTGCACGCGCGTCTCGGTGAACTGTGCAAACCCCGCTTTGCGATCGAGGAAGCCGACGGCCATGCAGAATGGCGTGCTGAACTTGGCCGCGTACGGCGTCGGCGGGCGATGCTTCGCCGCCAGCGGCTCCCACAGGCGGTGCACCGTGCCCTCGGCCACGTCGCACACGATGCCGGTGACCTCGTCAGCGGTCACACCGGACTCCGCAAGCGCGATGGCGCAATCGATGAACGGCTGCGTCATCGTGCCACAGGCGTAAGGCTTGAATGCGATGGTCTGCATCACCCAGGTTGTGCCGAGGCCTTCGAGCAACGGCGTGAAGTCGGCGGGACGCGACGGCGCGAAGCTGCGGTAGAACCCGTGCGTCCCGTCGAGCACCGTGCGCGGGCCCAGAAATCCGCCGCGTGCCATCAACGCCGCGCGCAGCCCGGATTGCGCCGCCCAGCCCGCATGCATCCGCTTGGTCCACGTCCCCTCGGCCAGGTACTCGATGATGCCGGACGCCATGCTGCCGGCAATCCCGATCGCCGATGCGATTTCCTCTGGCCGCAGGCGCAGCGCGGCGCCGACACCACCTGCGGCCGCAAGCGCGCCGAACACGGCGGTCGGGTGGAAGCCGGCCTTGTGCGTGGCCATCGGCGCGACGAGGCTGAGCCGGCACAGCAGCTCCACCCCGGTCACGATGCCCACGAGCAGCCGGTCGCCCCCAAGCTGCTCGCGCTCGCACGCCGCCAGCACCGCGGGGACGATCACGGCCCCTGAATGGACGGGGCCGCCCTCGAAGGTGTCGTCGTAATCCTCGCCGTGCGCGGCTGTGCCGTTGACGAGCGCCGCGCTGAACGCATCGACTGCGCCGGCATGCCCGATCGCCGTGCAGCCGCCAGTGCGATCGGTCGCCGCGAGCGTCGCGGCGATGTAGGGCTCCCGCCGTGCCGCGACGCACAGCCCCGCCACGTCCACGAAGAGGTTGCGCGCCATCTCGACGGCCCCCACGGGGAGCCGTGCGCCGGAGGTGTCTGAAAGCCAGGCCGCGACGAGCTCCGCGACAGCGACGCCGGCGTGTGTCTGCTCGATCAACTCCAACTCCCGGAAGTGAGAGTCTGACACGATCGAACGCGCGATGTTTTGCCTCCGTGGCTCGTGGGAGCGAGGCCGCCGATCACGCCGGGGCGACCGCGGCTTCGGGTGTCGCGCGGCGCATCGGCTGCCTGCGCCAGTACGTCAACGACCGCCAGCACCACTCCAGCGGCCCGAAATGGAACCGCGCCAGCCACCACGGGCTCCACAGCAGGTTGAACGCCCAGATCGCCGCGACGACGTAGTAGAGCTGGTAGCGCTCGAGCTGTCCCATGAGCGCGAACCCCGGACGGTAGAAGACCAGGCTGCAGATCAGCGACTGCGAGATGTAGTTCGAGAGCGCCATCTGCCCCACCGTGGCGAGGCGGCGCGTCAGCCACGGCACCCATTGCTGTTTCAGGGCGATGACCAGTACCGCCAGGTGCGCCAGCGCGGTCGACACACGTCCGATCTGGTGTGGCGCGTTGGCGAGCGGGAACATGACCGGATCGAAGTTCGACGCAAGCATGAAGTACGTGGAGATCCCGTTGACCACGACGCCGACCGCGTAGCCGGCGATCGCCATGCGCACGTAGAAGCGCAGCGGCCGATCGCCCTGAAGGATGCCGAGCTTGAAGAGCCCGATGCCGATGAGCATCAATGCCCAGAAGTCGGCGAGCAGCGGGAAGTACACGGGGACGAAATGCCACTCGCGGACCATCTGGGCGCGTTCGGTGAGCGCGCCCATGTATCCTCGGCGGTAGTTGTCCACCTCCTCTTGCAGGTCGGCGCCTGGCGGCGCCACCTCCTCGAGCGTCTCGTCCCAGGTTGTGATTGCTTCTTTCTGCTCGGCGGTCAGCGCCTCGCCGCGCGTCTCGGCGGCGCGCGCATCCATCGCCGCCTGGCGGCTGGACCGCATGCTCAGTCCGTGGCCCGCGTATGCCGCCATGACGATCGTGAGCGCCACGGCCGCCGTGACGAACAGCGCCCGTGGCGAAAGATGTCGTGCCGGATAGAGGACCAGCCCGCAGACGGCATATGCGTACAGGATGTCGCCGTACCAGATCAACCACGCGTGAATAACGCCGAAGGCCATCAGCCAGAGCATGCGGCGCGCGAAGAGGTCGACTACGCGCGCGCTGTCCTCGCGCCTGGTCGCCCGCTCGAGGAACAGCGCGATACCGACGCCGAACATCATCGAGAACATCGCCCGCATCTTGCCCTCGAAGAAAATCCACTGGATGACGAATGTCCACAGGTTCGCCCCCTCGCGCCCGCCCCACACGTTCAGGTTGGCGTATGCCTGGTGCGGCATGCCGAACAACTGGATGTTCATCAGCAGGATGCCAAGCAGCGCGGCGCCCCGCAGCACGTCCAGCGTGTGGAGCCGGTCGTGCGCGGAGACAGGTTCGTACGGCGTCATGACTCGCTCCTCTCCTGTTGGTCAACCGCCGGGGACGGCGGCGCACCTCATAGGCAAATACGGTCGCCTGGGCGGGGGGTATGAGATTGGCACGTCGCTCGCCAATTGCCTGCTGGCCATCCAGGCGGCCGAACCGGTGACGGACGAACGATCGGCTCCGTTGGGACCGATGTCACATCATGAACTGCTCGACGAGCTACGTCGTCGTCTGCGCACTGATCAGTCCGACTCTCCCGCCGAAGCCTCCGATCGCAAGCGCCGGCCGACGAAGCGCCGCTGAACGCGCGCCCATCCCGCCCCAACGTCGCCGTTCCGTTCGATAATCGTGGCACGCGCCCGTAGCTCAGGTGGATAGAG
>DATDHP010000312.1:0-1973 GCA_036521515.1 Vicinamibacterales bacterium | reverse complement strand
AGGCGCGTGTCGATTGCTCGCGGACGGTGTCGACATCCGGATCATTCAGCTGTGTGGGTTCCGGAAATTCTGGCCGCTGGATTCCGGAAATTCTGGCGCTTTCCCCAGAGACGCTGGCCGCCTGAGTTGATGCCGGATGTGCCGTGGGGTCGTCAAGCCCGAGGTGACGTGTCCGCATGGATGGCCCATCGAGTGTGAGCATACGCCCGCGCTCGAGAATCCGATCGACGATCGCGTGCGCCAAGTCTTCGTCATGCAGCACGCGGCCCCACCCCGTGAGCGGCTTGTTCGTGGTGAAGACCATTGCCCGCTTCTTCCGGTGACGATCGTTCACGACGTGGAAGAGCATGTTGGCGGCATCCGTTCCGTACGTGAGGTATCCCACTTCGTCGCAGACTAACACCGCCGGATGGACATAGCGGTCGAGCGTGTCGGCGAGGCGACCGCTGCGAAATGCCGCCGAGAGGTCATCGATCAGTTCCGCCGCCGTGACAAACAACGCGTCGAAGCCGTTTTGGATCGCCCGGTAGGCGATCGCCACGGCCAGATGCGTCTTCCCGCGTCCTGGTTTCCCACCAAAAATCATACAGCGCCCTTCGGTGACGAAGTCGGGGGCGAGCGCCGACCCCAAGAGCGCCAGACGGATGGTGGACTGCATCGAGAAATTGAAATCGTCAATCGTTTTGAAAAAGGGGAAGTGCGCGCGGCGCACCATCCGCGCGATGCGCGTCTGCTGGCGGTGCGCGATTTCTTCCGAGACGAGGAGCGCGAGGAAATCGCGATAGCTCCACTCCTCGCGTTCCGCGCGCTGTACGAGCTCGCACCATGCTCGCCGGGCATTCGCCAAGTGCAGGCGCTTGAGGCAGGCGTCGAGTTGGACGTCGGACAGATCGATCGTCATGATCGCCCTCCGTCGGCATCAAAGGGCAGCACCGTGCTCGCCCGCGTCCAGGCCCTGCGCTTCGCTCCGGCCCTGCGGGCGCCTGCGGCGGCCTGGACCCGGGCTGCGCGCGGTGCATTGTCGGCATTTGCCGACGGAGGGTCGGAGGGGAGCTGGTCGTTCGGCAAGCTCGACCGGCCAGGATGCCCCAGGAGCGACGATCGATCGCTGGGATGACCTGGACTCTCCGCTTCGATCGGCGCTGGTGTGATCACCGCGTCGGCAAGGAAGTGCGCGATGTACTCTGCGCCGACCGCGTGTTCCGTAACGCCGCGCGCCAAGGCCGCGCGCATCGCGTCGTCGCCATACGTCGCGAGCAAGGTGTGCAGGCGATCGATGTCGCGCAGCCAGACCTGGGGGCGGCGATGCGTGAGCTCCGTCAGGTACGCCAGCGCCGCGGGCCCCAGCTTCAACAGGTGCTCACGCTGCAGATAGCGCTTGGCGCGCTTGCCCGACACGGCGGCGACGTGGTCCGCGCGATGCTCCGGCAGCATCGATCCCTCGCCCGGCTGGAATTTCCGCTCGTGCGTGACCTCGAAGCGGCCGGCGATAATCTGCACGCGGTCGCGATAGAGGTACAGCGTCCCGGCGATCCCAATGGCGTCCGCTGGCATCGAGTACGGGTGCAGGTCGTGGATCACTTCTCCCGTGGGGCCGACGACAATGGGCACGCGCACCGCGAGGTCGGCGGGGGCGACCTTCAGTGGCCGCAGGCGCGGTCGCTCTTCCTCGAGCCGCACGGCAGGGATGACGTTGGTCGCGCGGCAGGGGCGCTGCGTATTCACCTCCGTGCGCCACTCCGCGAGCTGCTGGAGAAGATCGTCGTCGTCGACGAAGCGGCGCTGCTTGAAGAACGACCCTTTGACCCACCCGACCAGGTTTTCGACCGACCCCTTCTGCCACGGAGCGGCCGGCCAGCACACCTCGATACCCACGCTGAGATCGAGCGCCACGCCCGCGAAGAGCGGATTCCAGTCGGTGACGTGGCCGTCGCGCGTCCACTTCAAGGCGACCGTCTTCGGCCGGTCGAAGA
>DATDHP010000311.1:0-9710 GCA_036521515.1 Vicinamibacterales bacterium | reverse complement strand
AACCGGTTTCACTTCGAGACGTAGCTGCCCGCGATGCCGTCGACGACTTCCCCGAGGTGCGTCATCGCGTACCGCAGCTCGGCGACCAGCTCGTCCCGTTCCTTCCGCGCCTCTTCCAGCTCGCTCGCGAACGCGCGCATCGACACGTCCGCTATCAGGCGCTGGAGCATCGCCACCGGACTGGAGGCGGCCGCGAACACGGACCGCTGGGCGCGGTCGTGGAGATCCGCCAGCAGGAATGTCTTCACGAGCTGACCGAGCTCGACGACGCTGCCGATGACGTTCTCGCCGATGCCGTACAGCACGCCGAGGCCGAAGCTGTACTGGCCGACAACCTCGAGCACAATCGGTTGCAGCTTCGACCAGCTCTGACTTTGAGCAACCGCCTGGCTGAGACGCTCGACGCCGTCGGCGCCAGGGCCGCCGAAAATGCCGGCCTCCAGCCCTGGACGCTCTATGTCGAAGCCGACCGGCCCTGGTGGCGGTGTCCTGATTCGTGCCGACGTCCCCTCATCGATCACGACCGAGGTCGGTTCCAAACCCCAGGATCCAGCCTGTCGCTGGCCCGCCATGCGCGGGCAGTATACCCAGCCTGGGCTGATGACAGTCGCGCCGTCATGGATGTAGGCTGTTGCGGTTCGCGCGGTTGATTTCAGCGTGCTCGCCATGAATCTCCTCCCGGAGCCCGCGGCGGTTCAGCACGCAGGCGGATCTCGACACGCTGAAGGGTGTGCAGGTGTGAAACAGGTTAACGTCGGCATCATCGGCACCGGCTGGTGCGGCGGGATTCGCGCGGTGGCCTGCGCGGCCAGCCCCTGGGTCAGAGAGCTCCACATCGCCGAGATCAAAGAGGACCGGCTGAAAGAGGTCGCCGCGCTGACCAATCCGGCGACGGCGACGACCGATTACCGCTCGCTGATCGAGACCCCGTCCATCGACGCGGTGATCGTCTCGACGACCCCCGAGCCGACCCATTACCCGATCGCCAGGGAAAGCCTGCTCGCCGGCAAGCACGTGTTCCTCGAGAAACCGATTGCTCTGGAGCTCTCCGAAGCCGACGAGCTGATCGCGCTCTCCAAGGAAAAGCAGGTCGCCTTCACCATCGGCTACTCGCAGCGCTTCAACCCGAAGTTCGCCTACGTCAAGCGATCGATCGAGGACGGCACGATCGGCGAGCCGGTGAGCGCGCTCGTCAGCCGCCATATCACGCGCAACCTCGGCAAGAAGATCAGCGGCCGCGTCAGGTTGTCGCCGGCGGCGATGGAGGCGACCCACGACATCGATTTCGTGCTGTGGTGCCTTGCCCCGCGCAAGCCGATCCGCGTGTACGCGCAGGAGGTGCGCAAGATCATGCGCGCGCAGTACAACGCGCCCGATTGCGTGTCGATGATCGTGACGATGGACGACGGCACCGTCTTCACGATCGGCGCCGGGTGGGTGCTGCCGCCTGCGTATCCGAACTTCTCGTCCACGTGGATCGAGGTGGTCGGCACCGAGGGCGCGGTCATGGTCGACGACACCCATCGCGACGTCTACGTCACCTCGATGCAGCACGGCATCCGGTTCCCGATCTCGTCGATGCCGGGCGAAAAGGTGAATCACGTCTATGCCGGGCCGATGGAGGCCGAGACGCTGCACTTCCTCGAGTGCGTGGCCACCGGCAAGCCGCCGCTCGTCACGGCCGAGCATGCCCGGATGGTCATGCAGTTGTACCAGGCTGCCGACCGGTCGGTCGAGACGAACCAGCCAGTGAGCCTCGCGCCCGTGCGGCCGCTGGCGGGCGCTCCGGTCTGATCTTCCGGCTGAAGCCGGAAGCCACAGGCGATCCTTCGGCTAGAGCCGGAAGCCACATGTACAGATTTCGTGGCTTCCGCCTTCAGGCGGAAGATCGGATCGGCGGCCAGGAACGCCGCCCTGTCAATCGGAGGGCAAGACGTGCTCGACACCAAACGTGCCGCCGCCCTCGAGTCCCCGGCCGCCGCTGCTGCTCCAACGCGGACGCGCTGGTGGATGCTCGTGCTCTTCAGCCTGATGTACCTGATCTGCTATCTCGATCGCGGCATCATCTCCGTCGCGCAACCCGAGATCAGGACGGCGTTCGGGCTCACGCTCGGGCAGATGGGGCTCGTGCTCGCGGCCTTTACGTGGGCATACGCCATCGGCCAGGTGCCGGTCGGCTGGCTCGGGGATCGCTTCGGGCCGAAGAAGGTGCTTTCCGTGCTGCTCGCGTGGACGTCCGCATCGGCCATGATGACCGGCGCCGCCGCCGGGTTCGGTTCACTGTTCGCCGCACGTTTTCTCCTGGGCATTGGCGAAGCCGGCGCCTTCCCGGTCGCCAGCCGCGGGATGCAGCTCTGGTTCGCGCCGTCCGAGCGCGGGCGCATCCAGGGCATCACGCACTTCTTCAGCCGGTTTGCCGTGGCGATCACCCCGCTGACGGCGGGCGGCCTCATGCTCGCCTACGGCTGGCGGACGATGTTCTACGTCTTCGGGGCCATCGGCTTCGTGTGGGTGGCGGCGTTCCTGTGGTCCTACCGGGAACGGCCCGAGGATCATCGGCGCGTCAACCGCGCCGAGCTGGCGCAGATTCGCGGCGTGAACCCGGATGGCAGCGTGAAAGGCCTGAGCAAATCGAAGCAGGCGACGCCGTGGCGCCGCATTCTGACCTCGTCGAACATGTGGTGGATCGCGCTCGGCTATTGCTGCTTCTTCTTCGGCACCAACTTCTATCTGACCTGGTATCCCACCTACCTTCGCGAGCATCGCGGCCTGTCGGTTGCCGCGCTCGGGTTGTGGGGATCGATCCCGCTCCTCGCGGGCATGCTTGGAGACATCGTCGGCGGATCCATCTCGGACCTCATCCTGAAACGGACCGGTAACGCCAGGCTCGCGCGGCGCGGCGTGGCGGCGCCGGGTTTCCTGCTGGCTGGCGCGTTCGTAGTGCCGGCGGCGATGGTCAGCGACGCCACGATGTCCATCGCGTTCCTCGCCACGTCGTTCTTCTTCCTGGAGTGGGTGATCGGTCCGGCGTGGGCGGTGCCGATGGACGTTGGCGGGCGCTTCAGCGGCACCGTCACGGGCGTGATGAACACGGCTGGAGCGATGGCGGCATCTCTGACCGCCATCGTCTATGGATCGCTGTTCGGCCGCGGCTACTGGGTGGCGCCGTTCCTCGTGAGCGCCGGCGTCATGGCGTCCGGCGCGCTCATCTGGATCTTCCTGATCGACCCCGACAGGAGCGTCGTCGATTCGTGATTCCAACCTCCTGTCGCCTTTCGTCGGCAGTTTTCGATATCCACCACAGGGGGTCGAGCGCTTCGGCGCCATCCCCAGCACGGGAAGAGGTCGTCCATGCCCGAAGGAGAGCAAATGAGCGGAACAACGACGAATGCCCGGATCCAACCGCACAACGATCGGCCGGCGGCGGTGTGGAGCTCGGGAGGAAACGACTACAACGAGATCAGCCGGGGCATCGCAGATTCCATTGAGCACTGCGTCCTGCGGTTGAACCCGCAGCCAGGCGAGCGGATCCTCGATCTGGCGACCGGAACAGGCTGGACCTCGCGCGTGGTGGCGCGCCGCGGCGCCACGGTGGTCGGCGTCGACATCGCAGGCGACCTCCTCGACGCGGCACGAGCCAGAGCCGACGCGGAAGAGCTCCCGATCGATTATCGGCTCGGGGACGCCGAGCATCTCGCCTTCGACAACGGCGCGTTCGACGCCGTCGTTTCCACGTGCGGCATCATGTTCGCCAGCCGCCCCGACGCCGCGGCCGCGGAGCTCGCCCGGGTCTGTCGCGAAGGAGGCCGGATCGCGCTCACCACCTGGCTGTCGGACAGCAATCTGTTCAGGATGTTCGAGGTGATGAAGCGATACATGCCTCCGCCTCCGAACCCGGCTCCCCGGTCACCGTTCGAATGGGGCCGTACCGAACGCATCCGCGAGTTGCTCGGGAGCGCGTTCCAGCTCAAGTTCGAGAAGGGGGTGTCCTACTACCGCGAGCCGAGCGCCGAGGCGGCCTGGGACACGTTCTCGACAGGTTACGGTCCCACGCGATCGCTGGCAGCCAGCCTCGACCCGGAGCGACGCGCCGCGCTGCGCGAGGACTTCATCGCCTTCCACGCGGGTTTCCCGACGGAGCTCGGCATCTGCGTGCCGCGCGAGTACTGGCTGACGATTGGCGTGCGCGTGTGAGCAGGCAGGCGCCTCTTGCTCCCACGAGCCACGAAGGCACGGAGACACGGAGAAAGGGGCGTCATTTGACCTCCGTGCCTTCGTGTCTCCGTGGCCCGTGGCTGTAAAGAGCCATTTACCGGGACGACCTGACGGTCGGCCCGCGCGTCACCGTCTGGTCCGTCAGCGGAATCGAGATCGTCACGCGATCCTCGCCGGCCAGGACCCGCGTGGTGTGACCTTTGCCGGTCGTATCCTCGATCAGGTTGATGTGACCGGGCTGCATCTGGATCTTCCTGCCTCCGGCAAGCTCGATCTCTCCCCGGCCGCTGAGCGTAATCACGAACTGGCGTCGGGGACCGACATGCCAGTCGCTGAACCTGCCGGCCGGCGCGCGGTTGAACTGCACGCTGGTCGCGTTCATCAGCGTCCCGGCGGCCAGCTCGACCTCTTCGGCATGACTCTGGCCGTCCGTCCCGGTGTAAATCCGCGTCGCCATGATCGGCTTGGGCGCCTGGGCGCCGACGACGTCGCGATCGGTGTTGGCTCCCCACGTCAGCAGGAAGGCGCCGACAAGGGCAACCCCTGCGAGCCGTCTGGTGATCGATCTCATCGCGTCCTCCTGTTGTAACGAAGCTGCGCCTCAAACCGACGAGTAAGAACATGATGGGACGGCGCAGCTTCGTTACTAGATCCGCGGCCGCTTTGCGGCCGCGGCTAAGCCGTGGTTGCACGGCACAAGTGACACATTCGTACACATTCACGCCGTGCAAGCACGGCTAGTTCTCCATGTTCACCGCGTAGTAGGCGATCGTCTTCGTCGGAACCTCCTTGAACCAGTGCGGCGTCTTGGCTGGAATCGTAATCACATCGCCCTTGGTCAGGTGGCGCGCCTGCCCGCCTTCAACACTCGTGGCGCGGATCTGATCCGGGGCGGTTTCCCTGGCGCCGACCAGCGTCCCGCCCGTCACGAACGTTGCCTCACCCTCGACGATGATGAAGACATGGTTGGTCTTCGCGTGCACTTCAACCTCGCCCGCGCCGCGGCGCTGCGCCAGGACTCTCAGGCCCTGGTCCTCGATGATGGCTCCGCCCTTGGCCATGGTCGCTGAAACCTTGTCGTGGGGGACGTAGGTCACAACGGTTGGCACACCAGCCGCGGTCAGCACCACCGCCACAATCAAGACCGTCGTCACGGCCAGCACGAACTTCATGGCTCCTCCTCTTCCTCTTTGCTCAGCTTCCACTCGGCGCCCGATAGGTCTTCGTGAGCCGTTGCGGCTGTTGGTCACCGAAAACGTCCCGTCTGTTGCGCTGACACCTTGATCCGATACGCGGGCCCGTCTACCGGATCGCGCTCTGAAAATACTGCGGCAGGTCCTTCTTGGTGTCCCGGAGGATTTCCACGATGGACTGGCGATCCGCGAGCGACAGCGCCGACCGGTAGCGCGGGTCCTGTTCCTGTCCGGACAACACCTCCCACAAGCGCCTGTAGATCGGGTCCTTCGCCAGGGGCGGCAAGGCGTCGAACGCCGGTGAGTAGATCAGATAGCTGCAGGGGTACTTCATCAGGCGCCGATTCAGATCGAGCTCGTACAGCGAGCGGCCCTTCCGGTCGCGCGGCCCGCCGGTCGAGAACCGTTCCGCGAAGCCCGAACCGGAGCGGACCCGATCGGCCAGCCTGGCTTCATCGATGAACAACAGGTAATCGACGACTTCGCTCGCCACGCCGCTCATGACCACGGCGACGCGCGCCTCCTGTCCAGGCGTGGCCGTGGACGGCGGGTGCAGCGCCGGATCCGCGGCGCGTGCTTCCCAGCTGGCGCGCGTCAGGAGGTTCGTCATGCCGGCCTGGTGGGTCAACACCAGATGCGCCGCGATGTCGCTCGAGAGCGCGCGATAGCCGTCCGCGTCGAACAAACCCTCCACCGACGCGAGCTGGCGGCTGGTGCGCCCGTCGAGCGCGGCCACGTCGTTCCCCATGTGCTGCGCTGAACCAGCGCTGCCGGTCACGAACCAGCCCCCGAAACGCCGGCTCAGAGAATCGCTGTGATCGATGGGACGCGGAAGACCGGAAAACTGGGACGGTTCCGGGCGTGTTGTACTGAACATCAGCAGGCCAGGCACGCCGAGCGTATTGCCCGTCACGTGACACCCGAGGCACTCGAAAGCGCGCTTGAATTGCGGCGGGCCGGCCGTCGCAGCCGCACGCTGTTCGAGGGTGTAAAACACCACTCCGGCCGACTCGTCGTGAGCGGCTACTTCGAGAACATCCCCGCCGCGCACCCAGGCGAGCGCGACGCGGTCGTTGAAGAACAGCGCGCGGGGATTGTGCTCGCCGATCCGCTTTCCCTGCAGGCTGGCGCGCGAGAAGACGAGCAACTGCGAATCAACCGGAACCTGCAGGGCCTCGAGCGCCGACCGCAGGAATCCGCTGCGGCCGTCGAACGCGAACTGAATGCCCCCGTCCTGAAGCTTCCTGTTCACGTCGACGACGGCGTTGTTCAGCGGCGCCGTTGAATATCTGATGGCTGGATCGTCAGACGATCCCATGAACGCCCCGGCACGCTGGGCGTCCACGGGCGCCCACATGCTGCCAAGCACGAACAAACTGAGTCCAAGAGCAAGGAGAGTTCTCCAGTACATCGGCGCCCTCGATCTTGTGCGGCCAGCCTTCCGCCGTCAATAGTCTACGTTCCCGGATCGGAGGTCAGATGGGTCGGTGCGCTGAACATGACATGGCCGCTGACCGACACGTCCGCCGGCGTGGCGGGCGCGGCGGCCGGCGGACCGCCACCCCAGTAATTGCCCGATGCGTCCACCCTGATGGGAGACGTCGCGCCGTTGGCGTTGCTGACGGACAGGTCGAGCCCGGCGTTGTTCACGAACCGATTCCGGCCCCGGCTGCCGAGCGATCCGCCCCCGAGGTCGACAATCGCCGTGCCGATCGTCTTGTCTGCGGGATGCGTCATCGTGACCGCCGCAACGGGCGGCGTGCCCGTGAAACCAGAGAGCGATGAATCTTCCACGAGCACGGTCAGCCGTTCCACGTTGTTGGTGTTCAGGATCCCGACGCCCCCGCCGAGACCCGAGAACCTCGTCTTTCTCACCGAGAGATTGAAGGCCTTCAGGCCGTTGCTCGCCCCGCTGAGCCGGATCTGGCCGTCGAGGTTGCCGGCGGGATTCGCATTGGTGAGCACCGAATCGGAAATCGACAGGTTGTAGGTGCCGTTGGATGGATTCCCCGCCTCGAGAATCTTGATGTTGGCGCTCGCCGGATCGCGCAGGTCGAGCCGCGACATCTCGATGTTGAGGACGCCGTTCGACGTGCCTCTGTGCTGAATTTCAATCGAGTCGCCGTTGTTGACCTCGCCGGTCAGGCGTGGATTCAACATGGTCAGCCGGGACACGCGAGCGTTCACGACGGGGGCCTGGCCTCCGGTCAGGAACACGAAGCCGTCAGCCGCATAGTTGCCCGGGGGCGCCACGTTCTCGGCGTGAAACTGGTCCATGCCGAGGGTCACCTGCGACCCATTCAAGGCGATCAAGGTAAACGCCCGCGAGCGGACGATGCCGACCTGGGGATTCAACGATTCCGGCCTCGGCAGATTCTGTGACAGGTCGCGGACGATGGTGTCGGTGATCGTGTAGCCGGCGGCGACCCCGGTGTCGGTCAGCACCATGATGCCTTCGAGGTTGCTGTCGCGGATCACGTTGTTCGCGATGACCGTCTGACCCGCGTTGACCGTCGGCCGCACGGCGGGAGCATGAGTCGAGCAGTAGCTCTGCGCGCCCGGTCCGCACGCCAGCAGCGTGATACCGCCGAAGTGGTTGCCCTGCGACTGATAGAGCACGAAGCCCTCCGGCCAGAGCCGTTCCAGCCGCGGCAGATCGTTCCCCTGGATCATGTTGTTGGTGATCAGGTTGCCGCGAATCTGGGCGCGTGCGGCGTTGACGCCCCAGATGCCCGAGCGCGCCGCGCCATCGACATGAATGTTCTGGACGAGCGTGCCGGTGGCCAGCCGGATGGCATCGCCGTCGTAGCGCGCGTTGCTCGTGTTGGTGATCGTGGGCCGCGCGGCGCTCGAGGCCGCCTTCGTCACAGGATCGCCCAGCCCGATGAGGCGCTGGTTGTCCTTCAGCTGAATGCCACCGTCGAGCGGCCGCGTCGACGGCAGGACGCGTATCGTATCGCCCGGCTGCGAGGCGGCCTCCACCTGCTCGAGCGTGGCGAACGGTCGAGTGCGGCTCCCGTCGCCGCCGGCGGCGGCATCCCCCTTCACATACCAGGTCGATGCGGCTTCGCTCGAACCTGCGACGAACGCAAGAACGAGCAGAAGCAGCAGGGCAGTCCACGCCGGTGACGCCGCTCCCGAATAGTCAACAAAGCGGTTCATGTGAACCTCCGGGCCCGGCGATTATCGCCTGAAAAGGCAAAAAGAACACTTCGCGAGGACGGTCGGGCTCACGGCACCGGGTGCAGGAGGCCACGCCAGATTCCCTTCACGTGCTGCGCTTCTTCCAGCATGCACTGGAAGCCCCCGACGACGGTCGTGGCCGATAGGAACCGGCCCACATACAGCGGATAACGAACAGGATCTCCTCGTGCGGCGGCAACTGGATTGTCGCAGGTCCCGGTCCGCCGGCGCAGTCTGCATGGACGACCGCACCCGCGTTGGCATTCACGACCGCTTCGACCACTGAACACGCACCGTCGCCGGCTATTCCCGGGTCGGTCGTGGTGACCACGATCGTCGCAGCGCCGGCGAGCGCCGGGGCTCCAACGATCAGAAATGAGAGACACGCCAGCCTGGCAACCATGGGGCCTTTCCCGGGGCGGGCGAGAAAAATGACAGCCGACCGCACGTGACAGCGGCGCGACGTTCGGTACGCGCCAAACCAGAACGATCCTCTTGCCCGGCGACGCCGACGTATCATAGCCCGACGCCCCGCAGAGTATCTCTGAGGTCCACCCATGACGATTCGTGCTCATCTTCAGGTCGCCGTCGTCGCGCTCGGCTGCAGCTGCTTCGTTCTGTCGGCGGCCGCCCAGACGCCGCAGCCACGCTCGCTGTACGACCGCTACACGGAGCCGATTCAGATCTTCAAGACCGGTCTCGGCAGCTTCACCAGGCCGACGTCGTCGACCAACAGGGAAGCGCAGGCGTTCTTCGACCAGGGCTTTCAGATGATGTACTCGTTCGCCAAGCCGGAAGCCGTGCGGTCGTTCCGCGAGGCGTGGAAGCGCGATCCCGACTGCGCGATCTGCTACTGGGGCGAGGCATGGGCGTGGGGGTCGTATCTCAATGCGCCGATGAACGCCGAGGAAGCGCCGCACGCCTATGCCGCGGTGCAGAAAGCGCTGTCGCTGAAAAGCCGCGCCACCCCCAAGGAGCGCGCGCTCATCGACGCGATGGCCGTGCGCTACGTCGAGACGTTCGACGCGGCCACACGGGTCGGGCAGGATCGCGCGTATGCCGACGCCATGCAGAGAGTCTCGGCGCAGTACCCCGACGATCTCGATATCGCGACACTCT
>DATDHP010000310.1:0-14028 GCA_036521515.1 Vicinamibacterales bacterium | reverse complement strand
GGTCGGTTCCTCCGGGGACGCGCGCCGAACGCCTGCCGGTCGAGGCCCTCCTCAGTCGTCTGCGGGACGATCGCCCGGACGTGGTGGCCACGGCCATCACAATCCGATCCGAAGCGGACGCCCCGGTGGCGTTTGCCGTGCCTCAACGCGTGTTCTATGCCGACGCGTACACAGGCGCGGTGCTTGGCGAAGGATCGCAGACGGTGCGGCGGCTCATGAGCCAGCTGCGCGCCTGGCATCGCTGGATCGCGATCGAAGGCGAGGGCCGGCCGCTCGCTCGGGCGATCACGGGTTGGTCCAACGTCCTCTTCCTCTTCATCATCGCCTCCGGCGCGTATCTGTGGCTTCCCCGCAAATGGACGTGGTCCCAGGTGAAGGCGGTGGTCGTCTTCAACCCGAGCGCGCGCGGCAAGGCCCGCGATTTCAACTGGCACAACGTGATCGGCATCTGGTTGGCGATCCCCCTCTTTGTCGTGGTGATCAGCGCCGTCCCGATCTCCTTTCCCTGGGGAAACACGCTCGTGTATCGCGCGGTGGGCGAGGCGCCTCCTGCGCCGGCGGGTCGAGCCGCCGGGCCTGGCGGACTCCGCGAACAGCGTGTCGTGCCGGTGGCGGGACTGAACACGCTGTGGACGCGCGCCGAGCGCCACGCCGGGGCCCCCGCCGCGCGTTTCGGGCGCGGTGGGGTGGAGGTGCCGGGCTGGCGGACGATCAGCATGCGCATCCCGAGCTCCGCCGACGCTTCCGTTGTCTTTACGATCGATCGTGGAGACGGCGGCCAGCCGCACCTTCGCTCGACGCTCACGCTGGATCGTGACACGGCCGACGTCGTCACCTACGAGACGTTTGCCGACCTGACGGTCGGCCGCCGCATTCGCAACGTCATGCGGTTTGCCCATACGGGCGAGGTGCTCGGTATCCCTGGTCAAAGCGCTGCCGGTCTCGTGACGTTCGGCGGCGCCGTGCTGGCTTGTACGGGCATCCTGCTCGCGGCGCGCCGTTTCCGCGCCTGGATCCGTCGCCGCCGGGCGCCTGTCGATCTGCCGACAGTGTCGGTCAGTAATCCCGCTGCATAGCACTCTTCGATGGAGTCTGTTATGAAGAACAGGACATTCAGTACCAATGGCGCTGGCGCGCGGCGGCGCCGCCGCGGCACCGCCCGCCTGTTCGTGCTCGGGGCGGCATTCATGGCATCGACGGCCATGGGCGGCAAGCTCGTCCCGCGTGTGCACGCGCAAGGGACAGGAGCCGCCTCATCGCAGGCAGCGCTCCGCTTCGACATCCCCGCGGGCCCGCTCGCCGACGTCACCCGCGCCTTCGAAGCCCTCACGGGATTGACGGTCTCGTACACCAACGAGTCGATACGCGACCTGCAGTCGCCGGGCGTTTCCGGATCGTTCACGCCAGAGCAGGCGCTCGACCAGATGCTGATGAACACCGGCGTGAGCGCCATGTTCACCGCCACCGGCGTACTGTTCGACATCCGCACGGCGGAGTTCGTTGCAGTGACGGGTCGCGCTCCCGGCGTCGAGTCACCCAAGTACGTCGTCCCGTTGCGCGATGTCCCGCAGACGATCGCCGTAGTTCCGCGCGCCGTGATCGAGGCGCAGGGCGCCACGACCTTGAGCGACGCGCTGCGCAACGTCCCTGGCATCACGCTTCAGGCCGGCGAGGGCGGCGGAGCGTCGAACAGCGCGGGCGACATGTTCAACCTGCGCGGCTTCAACGCGGCAAACAGTCTGTTTGTCGACGGCGTCCGTGATGACGGCCTGATCTCCCGTGATGTCTTCAACCTCGAGCAGGTCGAAGTGTTCATGGGCCCGACCAGCTCCGACGTCGGCCGGACCACGGCGGCGGGCTACGTGAACATGCAGACCAAGGTGCCGCACGTCGGGTCCGCCCACTCGGCCTCGATTGGCTATGGAAACGGCGACCAGGCCAGGCTGACGCTCGATACCAACTGGGCGCTGCCTCCCGGGCAGTCCAACGGGTGGCTCGGCAGGTCGGCCGTCCGTCTCAACGTCCTCTGGCAGGATGGTGGCGTGCCCGGGCGCGATGAAGTCACGCGCGGCAGCAAGGCGATCGCCCCCGCCATCGCGCTCGGACTCGACACGCACACGCGTGTGATGCTCGGAGCCCAGATTCTGCGCCAGGACAACCTGCCGGATTACGGCATTCCAGGGGCAGCGTGGGCGGACGAGCCGCTGGCGCCGACGACCGTCATCGCGAGCGAGCCAGTTGCTCAGAGCAACTATTACGGCAGCGTCGGATACGACTACGACGACGCCTCGCAGGACAGCTACACGGGCAGAATCGAGCACGACTTCTCCCGGACGCTTACGCTGCGCAATCAGACCCGCTACAACAAGACGCATCGTGAGGCCGTCGTCACCACCATCCAGAACCCCGCGGCGTTCAATCCCGCGACGAATCTGGTGACCCTTGCGCGCCAGGGCAACGAGCGCGAGAACAAGATCGTGTCCAATCAGACCAGCCTCGTCGACCGGTTCTCGACCGGCTCGTTGAGCCATATCGCGAGCCTCGGCGTCGAATACACGTTCGAAAGGCAGCTCGCGCCCGCGCTCGCGGGCCTTGGCACGCGGGCGCCCGCCAATATCTACGCTCCCAACCCGAACGATCCCGTCATCGGCGATGCTCCAGCCCGCACCGGAGCGTTCACCGATGGCTCAACCGACACGATTGCCTTTTACGCGTTCGATACCGTCGATCTCGGCGCGAGGTGGCAGGCGAGCGGAGGGCTTCGCTGGGAACACTACGACACGAGCTTCCAGTCGGTTGACGCGGGGGGTCTCGCCACGACCGATCTGAAGGCATCCGACGGCCTGATGAGCGGCAAGGTGGGATTGCTCTACCGGGTCAATGCTGCGGGCAACGTGTACGTGTCGTACGGCACCGCCGTCACACCGCCTGGCACGGCGAACTTCACGCTGAGCGCGCAGCCGAACAACGCCAACAATCCGAGCATCGAGCCGCAGACGTCCACCAACTACGAGGTGGGCGGCAAGTGGGACTTCGCCAACGGCCGCATCTCGCTCAACACGGCGGTCTTCAGGACCGAAAACAAGAACGTGATTTTCACGGTCGATGCGGCGGCTATTCCTCCCGTCTACAACCAGGACGATGCCCAGCGGGTCAACGGCGTGACCGTCGGCACGATGGGCCGCCTCACGGGTCGATGGGAGCTGTTTGCGAACATCGGTTATCTGGATTCCGAGTTCGAGTCGCAGGGCGCGGTGAACAACGGCAACCGCCTGACGCTGACGCCGGAATTCTCGGGCAGTATCTGGACGACGTACCTGCTGCCGGTACGGCTCACCGTCGGCGGCGGCGTCCGTTACACCGACGAGGTGTTCGTCAACGCCGCCAACACGATCAGATCGCCCGCCTATCACGTCGTCGATGCGCTCGCCGAGTACGAGGTCAACAGTCACCTCAGCCTCAGGCTCAACATCTACAACCTGACCGACGAGACGTACGTCAGAAACGTCAACAACAACGGCGGCCGCTACAACCCGGGCCAGCCGCGGGCGGCAATGGTGACGTCGAACGTGAGGTTCTAGGCAGCCAAATGCTGTTGCAGATTCCGGACATCCTCGACGCCGGACAGGTGGCCCATGCCCGGCGCATGCTCGACCAGGCCGACTGGGTGGACGGCCGCATCACGGCCGGCCACCAGTCGTCGAAGGCCAAAGACAATCTGCAAATTCGCGAGGACGATCCGGTGGCCCGCCAGGTGGGGGACCACATCCTCGCCGCGCTGCAGCGAAACCCCTTGTTCATCTCGGCGGCGCTTCCGCTTCGCGTCTTTCCGCCACTCTTCAACTGCTATCGCGGTGGCCAGTCCTTCGGCAACCACGTTGACAACGCCATCCGCCAGGTCCCCGGGACGAACATGCGCGTCCGGACCGATCTGTCAGCCACGCTGTTCCTTGCCGAGCTGGACGAATACGATGGCGGCGAGCTGCTCGTCGAAGACACCTACGGCGTGCACGCTGTCAAGCTGCCCGCCGGGCACATGGTCCTCTATCCGGCGAGCAGCCTTCACAATGTCCAGCCGGTCACGCGAGGCGCACGCATCGCATCGTTCTTCTGGATTCAGAGCATGATCCGCGACGACGGTGAGCGGACGCTGTTGTTCGACCTCGACACGGCCATCCAACGCCTGACGGTCGACCTTCCTGACCATCCCGCTGCGATCCAGCTGACGGCGGTGTACCACAACCTGCTGCGCCGTTGGGCCGCGCTCTGAGAGGAGAGCCGCATGCCACGACTGCCCGTCACGGCGGCGGATCAGGATCTGCCTCGTCGGATGTGACCCAGTACGCAGTTCGTGCCAGTTACAACCCTTAACTCATTGATTTCAGCCCGCGCGGGCTGATCGCGCAGTTTGCAGGTGCAGGAGACGTGGTCCCGATCGGCCTTGCTCCCGCCCTTGCACTCGTGGCCGGCGCCGCCTGCGGCGTCGTGGCGCCGATCCCTGCACACCCAATCCTGTGGGGAATTCCACTGGTTGCCGGCGCCGGGGGCGTCCTGTGGTGGATGGGCTGTGAGCGGGCCTCGTTCGTGGCGATCACGATCGCGTTTGCCGTGTGTGGCGCCACCGTGGCCGCAGATGCGCGTGACAAGGCGTTGCACTCGTCCATCCGCATGCTGCTCGATCGCGCCCTGCCGGGGTTTTCGATCGACACGCCGTGGCCACCCGGTTTTCACGACCCCATTGCCATCCGTATTCGGCTGACCGAAGACGCCGCACCTGCCGCCGTCGCGACGACCTTACGGGCGCGCGTCGTGGACGTCCGCATGGCGGGCACGTGGCGGCGCGCTGACGGCGGCCTCATCATCACGGTTGGCGGGGCGGTGGACCGCCACGCCAGGGCCGAATGGGTGGCAGGCCGGACGCTCGAAACGCCGGTGTCGTTCCGACGACCGGCGCGATTCCTCAACGACGGCGTGCCGGACTTCGAGCAGGACGTGGCGCTCGACGGCACGGCACTGTTCGCATCGGCGAAGAGCGGGCTCCTCGTGCAGGTGCGAGGGCGCGGAACTGCGCCAGAGGAGGCGGCGGCCCGCGTGAGACAGCACGTGCGGCAGAGCGTCACCAGGTGGGTCGGCACGCACGACCCGGTCTCGGCCGCCATCGTCACGGCCGTACTCGTCGGAGATCGCACGGCGCTCCCGGACGACGTCCGGCTGCGGCTCCAGGCGGCCGGCACGTACCACGTCATCGCCATTTCGGGCGGAAACATCGCGATACTGGCAGCGCTCTGCCTGGGCCTTCTTCGCGTGCTGGGTGGCGCGGGGCGCATCGCCGCCGCGGTCACGCTGGCGGTGCTCGTCGCCTACGCCGGCCTCGTCATCACCAGCGCGTCGGTGTGGCGCGCGACGCTGATGGCCTCACTGTATCTGGTTGCGAGGCTTCTCGATCACCGCAGCCCGTCGTGGCAGGCGCTCATGGTGACCGCGGCCATTGTCACGTGTGTGCGCCCGCTCGACGTGCGTGACGTCGGCTTCATCCTCACATTTGGCGCCACGGCGGCGCTCCTCGATGTCGCCCGGCGGATGCGCGCCAGGCCGGCGCGTCACCGGGCGGCGCAATGGATGCTGGCATCGGTGGCCTCGTCTCTCGCGGTCGAGGCGGCGCTCCTGCCGGTCAGTGCCCATGCGTTCTCACGCGTGACCAGCGCCGGCCTCGTGCTCAACCTGCTCGCGGTGCCCTTGATGGGTGTCGTGCAGGTCGCCGGGATTGTGGTCGCGTCCTGCGCGGGAGTGGACCTGCTGGCGCAGCCTGCCGGGTGGATCGGCCACCTTGCGGCGCGCGCGCTCGTGGACAGCGCCGGTCTCGTCGACCTGTTTCCGTGGTTGAGCGCGCGTGTGCCCCCGCCGCAGCCCGTCGTTGTCCTCGCATATTACGTTGCACTGGGAGTGGCCTTGACAAGCCGTGGGCGTCTTCGCGTCGGGGCGGCGTGCATCCTCGTAACCGCCGCGGCCGCAATCGGTGGGGTCGTGAAGCTCCCGGCGCCGCCGATGGCTGAGGCGCACCTTCGCCTCACGCTCTTCGACGTCGGCCAGGGTGAAGCGATCCTCCTGCAGCCGCCACAGGCCGGCGCGGTGCTCGTCGACAGTGGAGGCACGCCGTTCGGGTCGGACGGGTTCGATATCGGTGCCCGCGTGCTCGCGCCGGCGCTGTGGGCCCGCGGTGTGCGCCGGTTGCATGCCCTGCTCGTGACGCACGGCGATCCCGATCACCTGGGTGGGGGGCGGTCGGTGCTCGCCGACTTCGCACCCGCGTACGCGTGGGAGGGAATCCCGGTATCGCGTCACACCGCCCTCCAGGAGTGGATCGCCGATGCCCGCACCCGCGGCATTCCGGTCGTGCCGAGACTGGCCGGTGAGCAGTTTTCGCTCGGCCGCACCCGCGTGCGGGTGTTGCATCCACCGCCCGCCGACTGGGAGCGCCCGCGCGTGCGGAATGACGACTCGGTGGTCATGGAAGTCGTCTTCGGCGAGGTCGCGATGCTGCTGACCGGCGACATCAGCGCCGAGATCGAGCGCGCCCTCCTGCCCCGCCTGACCCACGCACGCATTCGCATCCTGAAGGTCGCCCACCACGGCAGCCGCACGTCCTCGTCGCGGGAGTTGCTGGACGGCTGGCGCCCGCAGATCGCCCTTATCAGCTGCGGCCGCGGCAACACCTTCGGCCATCCCGCCACCGAGGTGCTCAGCCGCCTGGATGCCATCGGCGCGCAGGTATACCGCACCGATCGCCACGGTCAAATCACGATTGAGACGGACGGTGCGGATGTCCGCGTGCGCACCTATGTAGGAGAACGGAAATGAGTCAAAAAAATAGCCACGAAGATCTCCTGTTTGCGAACGACAGGATTGCGAGGAGGCCTCTCGATCAATTTCCGTGTGTCGATCCTGCAGCGAGGCCTGCGAAGGGTGGTGCTGTAAGATGAGTAACCAAAGAAATTCGTGTCTTCGTACCCTCGTGCCCTTCGTGGTTCCAAAGGAGCGGCAATGCGGACGTTCACTCTCCTGGCCCTTTCCCTGTGGGCATCGCCCACATTCGCGCAGGTTTACATCGGCGGTGCCGTTGGTCTGGACACGACGCTCGTCACCTCGTTCGAGTCGGCTGGTGCCTTGCAACCGGACCGCGGTGGCACGACGCCGGCGCTGGCGGTCCGCGCCGGGATCGCGCTGGGGCAGCGGTGGGGCGCCGAGGTCGAGGTGGCGCACGCCTTCACCATCGAGCGCAGTGACACCTCCGACGGCAGCATATTGGCCGCGGGCGCGCGGGCGCCCGTGAGAATCACGTGGACGTCCGTGGGCGATTTTGGCATTGACGCCTTTCCGCCGATTCGATTCGCGCCGACGTTCCATATCGAGTCGGAGCAGCAATTGACGGCGGTGAACGCCCTGGCCTGGGTGAGTTACGCGATGAGCAGCCGTATCGATCTGGTGCTTGCCGCCGGCGCAGCGTTCAACCGAACGAGTGTGGAGCAGCGTGTTCGGTTCGAGCCGGTCCTTCTCCCGGGATTCCCTGCCGGTCTGCCGATTGATTTGTTCGCGCCATCCATGCGCGTCGTCAACTACGGCGTGGGACCCGTGGTGGGCGTCGAGACACGCATCGGGCTTGGCGATCATCTGCGAGTCGTGCCCGCCCTGCGGATGAGCACCGCTTTTTCCGGGTGGTCGGTGCGCCCCACGGTCGGCGTCGCGTGGATGTTTTGATTCGCTTGGGAACCAGCTGTCGGCCGTTCCCGTGGCGGGCGGATCCGAAGGGCGCTACCGAATCGCCTTGACCCGCTGCCACTCGGCTTCCATTTCGTCCAGCGTGGCTTCGCTCAGCGGCTTCCCGCGCCCGGCCAGCGCGTGCTCCATCGCGTCGAAGCGCCTGGTGAACTTCTCATTCGCACGGCGCAGCGCCGCCTCAGGTTCGATCCCGAGCTTGCGCGACAGGTTCGTGATGGCGAAGAGCAGGTCGCCCATCTCCTCCTCGGCGCGGGAGAGATGGCCTGTCGAGCCCGACTCGACCTCCCTGCGGACCTCCGCGACCTCCTCCTCGATCTTGTCCAGCACGTCGGCCGCGCGCGCCCAGTCGAAGCCGACCGCCGCCGCCCGCGCGCTCATCTCGTAGGCGCGCAGCAGTGACGGCAGCGTCTTCGGCACGCCGCTCAGCGTCGTCTTCGGGCGGGACGTCCTGTCAGCCTCGCCGGCGGCCGTGCGCTCGCGCGCCTTCATCGTCTCCCAGCGCTCGACGACCTCGCCGCTCGTGATGGCGTTCTCGTCCGCGCCGCGCGCGAACACGTGCGGGTGGCGGCGTACGAGCTTGTCGCAGATGCTGCCGATCGCGTCGGCGATGGTGAAGTCGCCTGCTTCCTCGCTGATCTGCGCCAGGAAGACGGCCTCGTACAGGTAGTCTCCGAGCTCTTCGCGCAGCTGTTCCGGCCCGCCGTGCTCGATCGCTTCGAGCACCTCGTAGGTCTCCTCGAGCACGAATGGACGCAGCGAGGCGAGCGTCTGCTCGCGGTCCCATGGACAGCCGTCCGGGGCGCGCAGCGCGCGCATGATCTCGACGAGGTGGTCGAACCTGGAGCCGGCGGTCTCAGCCATGTGGGTCATGCTACCATTCGAATTTCGAGCGACATGGCACAAGACGAGCAGGGGACGTCCCAGGAGCACGACGCATCCGGTATCAGCTTTCCGGCGTTCGTCCTGTCGCTGGCGCACACGGCGGCCGTGCATTTCGGCGACATTCCGGATCCGGTCACCGGCACGGCGGGGGAGTCCAACCTGCAGGCCGCCCAGCAGATGATCGACATCCTGTCGCTGCTGGAGCAGAAGACGCGGGGAAACCTGACGGCCGAGGAGCGCCAGCTGCTCGAGCAGATCCTCTACGAGCTGCGGATGCGGTATATCGACGCGGTCAGAGGAACGCCCTCAGGGCCATCCGAGCCCCGCATCATCATCCCTTGACGCTGTAAACGTCCCGGCATGAACGTCCCGGCACGCGTGACCTTCCTCGGCACGGGCACGTCGAGCGGCGTCCCGGTGATCGCCTGCGAGTGCGCCGTCTGCCGCTCCACCGATCCCCGTGATACGCGGCTGCGGCCGTCGATCTATGTCGACGTGCCTGGCCACGCGCGCATCCTCGTCGATACGTCATCCGACCTGCGGCAGCAGGCGCTCGCGCATCGCATCACGCGCGTGGATGCGGTGCTCATCACGCACAGCCACGCCGACCACGTGTTGGGACTCGACGAGATCCGGCGGTTCAACCATGTACAGGGTGCAGCGATCCCGTTCTATGCCAACGCCGAGGCGTGGGCGACGTTACGCAAGACGTTCTTCTATGTGTTCGACGACCTGCCGCGTCTCGGCGGCGGTATTCCCAAGATCGACTGCAGGGACGTCGACGGCCCGTTCACCGTGGGCGGCGTGCGCGTGATCCCCGTGGCGCTGTGGCACGGGCGTCTGCCCATCCTGGGGTTTCGCTTCGGCAGCTTCGCGTACCTCACGGATTGCAACCGGATTCCGGACGAGTCGTGGCCGCTGCTCCGCGGCCTCGACACGCTCGTCCTGGACGCATTGCGCCACAAGCCGCACTCGACGCATTTCAGCCTGTCCGAGGCGGTCGAGGCGGCGCGTACGATCGGGGCGCGGCGGACCTTCTTCACGCACATGGCGCATGACCTCGGCCATGCCGAGACGAACGCGCGCCTGCCCGCCGGCGTGGAGCTGGCTTATGATGGGCTCGTCCTCGACATCGAGGCCGACGCCGCGTAGACGATGGAGGTGCTCCACTACCCAGACGATGTGCGGCTGCCCTGGCTCGCGCATCCCGTGCTCGCGCTCGGCAACTTCGACGGCCTGCATCGCGGCCATCTCAAGATCATCGAGCGCGTGAAGCGCGGCGCCGCCGAGCGTGGCGGTACGCCGATGGCCATGACCTTCGACCCCCACCCCCCGCGCGTGGTGCGCCCCGACAAGGCGCCGCCGCTGCTGATGACCAAGGAGCAGAAGCTCGAGGCGCTTCGCCAAGCCGGCGTGGCGGCCGTGGCCGTCGTGCGCTTCACGCCGGAGATCTCCCGCTGGGATCCGGAGACGTTCGCGCGCACCGTGCTGGTGGAATGGCTGCGCGTGTCCGAGGTGTGGGTTGGCGCGAACTTCCTGTTCGGCCACGGCCGCAGCGGCAACTTCAGCCTGCTCCGGCTCCTGGGGCAGCGCTACGGCTTCCGGGCGGAGAAGATCGATCCGGTCCGATACAAGGACTTCGTCGTCAGCAGCACGCGGGTGCGACGCCTCGTCAGCGAGGCGCGCATGGACGAGGCGGGCGCGCTCCTCGGGCACCCGTACTACATCGACGGCGTGATCGTCGAAGGCAGGAAGCGCGGACGCCAGATCGGTTTTCCGACGGCGAATCTTCGGACCACCAACGAGCTGATTCCGCCGCACGGCGTGTACGCCACGACGCTGACGCTCGACGGCGTGGTGCACGCCGCGGTGACGAACATCGGCGTCAATCCGACGTTTGGCGATCTCCAGGAGGCGGCGATCGAGACGCACGTGCTCCATCTTCGGGATTGGGGATTCGGGGTTCGGGATTCGGCTTCGATCCCGGACTCCCGATCCGCGATCCCCGAGCTGTACGGCCGGCGCGTGCGGGTCGGGTTCGTGCAACGGTTGCGCGACGAACGTCATTTCGACAACGTGGACGCCCTGCGCGCGCAGATCGACGCGGACGTCCGGCGTGCCGAGCGCCTCTTTTCCCGCATCTCCGTGTAGGCTAGGAGGCCGCAGAGCGATCCAATCGATGGGCCTTCGTCTCTACAACACGCTCACCCGCCAGGAGGAGGCGTTCGCTCCAGTGCGGGACAACACCGTGCGCATGTATGCCTGCGGCCTCACGACGTACGCGCGCGGCCACATTGGCAACTTCCGCACCTTCATCTGTCTGGACGTGCTGCGCCGCACGCTCAAGTACCTCGAGGGCTACGCGGTGCGCGGGGCGATGAACTACACCGACGTCGATGACAAGACGATCGCCGGCGCAGAGCAGGCGGGCCTGCCCCTGCGCGAGTACACCGATCGGTGGATCGACGCGTGTCGCGACGACATGGCGAAGCTCGGGCTGGAGACGCTGGAGGAGATGCCGCGGGCGACCGACGAGGCGAACCTGCGGGCGATGACCGACCTGATCCTGGCCCTCGAGCGGAACGGCCACACCTACCGGCGCGACGGCTCGGTGTACTTCAAGATCTCGACGATGCCTCAGTACGGGCGGCTCGCACGGATCGATCACGCCGGGATGAAGGACGGCGCGCGCGTGGATGTGGATGAATACACCAAGGACGACCCGCGCGACTTCGTGCTGTGGAAGGCGACGAAGCCGGGAGAGCCGACGTGGGACTTCGGAGCCGGGCCAGGCCGTCCCGGGTGGCACATCGAATGCTCCGCGATGGCGCTGCGCGCGCTGGGAGACGCGCCGATCGACATTCATGCGGGCGGCGTCGACCTGATCTTTCCGCATCACGAGAACGAGATTGCGCAGAGCGAGGGCGCGACGAACAGGGAGTTCTCGCGCTTCTGGGTGCACGTCGAGCATCTGTTCGTCGAGAACGAAAAGATGTCGAAGTCGCTCCGCAACGCCTACACCCTGCCAGACATCGTCGAGCGGGGTCACCGCCCGTCGGCGCTCCGCTATCTGCTGCTGTCGTCGCACTATCGCAAGCAGCTGAATTTCACCTGGGTCGGGATGGACCAGGCGGAGGAGGCCGTTCGCCGGATGGTCGACTTCCTGGCGCGTCTCGAGACGGTGACCGGCGATGCGAGGCATCCCCGCGTCCAGGACGCGGTGGACAAGGCTCGTCACCTCTTCCGGTCCGCCCTGGAGCACGACCTCAATACGGCGGCCGCCCTCGCTGCCGTGTTCGATCTGGTCCGTGACATGAATGCAGCAATGGATGCGCACCAGGTTGGCATGGCTGATGCTCAGCTGGTTCGCGAGGCGATGGAGGGGTTCGATCGGGTCCTTGGCGTGGTGGAGCTGCGGCGCGCGGAGGACGCGCAGCTGCCTGTGCCCGTCGAGGACATCGAGCGCAGGATTGAAGAGCGCCGGAGCGCGCGGCAGCGTCGCGATTTCGCGGCAGCCGATCGCATCCGCCACGAGCTCGCCGAACGCGGCATTCTGCTGGAAGACCACGCGGGCGGTACTCGCTGGAAGAAGAAATGAGCACACCTGGGACGAACCGGATGACCATGCGCGCGCCCAACCTGAAGACGTCGCTCCCCGGCCCCAGGGCCAGGGCCCTCATCGAGCGCGACGCCAGGGTGGTCTCACCCTCGTACACGCGCGACTACCCGCTGGTGATCGCGCGCGGCGAAGGGGCGATTGTCGAAGACGTGGACGGGAACGTCTTCCTCGACTGCACCGCCGGCATTGCGGTCACGGCGACCGGCCACTCCCACCCCGACGTCGTGGCCGCCATCATCGAACAGTCGCGGAAGTTTCTCCACATGTCGGGCACCGACTTCTACTACGAGCCGCAGGTGCGTCTCGCGGAGGAGCTGTCGGCCATCGCGCCGATGAAGGGGCCGCATCGCTCGTTCTTTGCCAACTCGGGCACCGAGGCCAACGAGGCAGCCCTGAAGCTCGCACGTTACTACACGAAGCGCCAGGCGGTGATTGCCTTCCTCGGCTCGTTCCACGGGCGCACGATGGGGTCGCTGTCGCTCACCGCCAGCAAGGTCACGCAGCGCCAGGGGTTTGGCCCGCTCGTGCCCGGGACGTTCCACGCGCCGTATGCGGATTGTTACCGTTGTCCGGTCGGCCTGCGCGCCGATTCCTGCGCCGCCGAGTGTCTCAACGTGATCGAGCAGCAGCTGTTCGTGCAGCTGGTGTCTCCTGAGGAAGTGGCGGCGCTGATCGTCGAGCCCATCCAGGGCGAAGGGGGGTATCTCGTGCCGCCCGACGTGTTCATCCAGCGCCTGCGGGACATCACGAGCCGGTACGGCATCCTGATGATCGTCGACGAAGTGCAGTCTGGCATGGGCCGGACGGGCAGGATGTTCGCGGTGGAGCACACGGGCGTCGAGCCCGATATCGTCACCATGGCGAAAGGAATCGCCTCGGGATTGCCGCTGGGCGTGACCACCGCGCGTGCGGACATCATGTCCTGGCCGCCGGGCAGTCACGCCAGCACGTTCGGCGGCAATCCGGTGGCGTGCGCGGCATCGCTCGCCACCATCGACCTGCTGCGCAGGAGCCTCATGAGGAACGCCACGGACGTCGGCGCGCATCTGATGGCCGGCGTGAAAGGGCTCATGGCGAGGCACCCGCTGGTCGGCGACGTGCGTGGCCGCGGCCTCATGATTGGCATCGAGCTCGTGCGCGATCGTCAGACGAAGGAGCGCGCCACGACGGAGCGGGATCGCCTGGTCCGCGAGTGCTTCAATCGCGGCCTGCTGGTGCTCGGCGCCGGCCGCAACGCCATTCGCCTGTCGCCGGCGCTGGTGTTGACGAAGGAGCAGGCCGACACGGCGGTCAGCATTCTCGACCAGGCCCTGGCAGCTGTCTCGAATTGAACCCGCCGTTGCCACTCGTGGGGGCCGGCTGCAGCCGGCCCGGAACATGCGATCACATCCGCGATGGCAAAGGATGCCCGCCAATCCCTTGGAAAACAGGGGGAAGATCTGGCATGTGCGGAGCTTTGTCGCCGTGGCTATGAACTTCTTGATCGCCGGTACCGCACGCGCTATGGAGAAATTGACATCGTCGCCCGCCACCGTGGCGCGATCGTCTTCGTGGAGGTCAAGGCCCGGGGGACGGAGGATTTTGGCGGTGCGGCAGCGGCCGTGACCGGCTCGAAGCAGCGCCGGATTGGCCAGATGGCGGTAGACTTCCTGTCGCGGCGCCGCCTTACCGCTCAACCCTGCCGTTTCGACGTCGTTGCAATCTCGTTCGATCAGGGCCAGCCGCGCGTTGACGTATACGAGAACGCTTTC
>DATDHP010000309.1:0-3326 GCA_036521515.1 Vicinamibacterales bacterium | reverse complement strand
ACACTGCGGCCGCCGTCGAGAGCGCGCGTGATGTCCAGATCCGTGCCGAGCGTTGCGCCGCCGATGCCGACGAGGCCGCGCCCGCCAAAACGGATGCGGCTGCCCGCGGGCATCGACCATCCCGCCAGCATTTTGCGCGATCCTCGGATTGATTCGGTGCGGTAGAACAGAAGCGCCGACGCGTCCGCGTCCTGTTGCCATGACAGCTGTCAGCGCGCGAGGACGCGCGCGTCACAGGCGCGTCACAGACGCGTCGCAGAAATCGGGCGCGCGGGGGAAGCAGAGCGCGCAGAGACGATCTCACGCAGCGCCGCCGAGGAGCAGAGATCGCAGAGGAAAACAGTACTCATCGTACCTCCGCGTTCTCTGCGCCTCGGCGCCTCTGCGTGAAATCCTCCGCTGCGCGCTCTGCCCCCTCCGCGCGCACGCTCACGTCGGGCAGCACGATCTCGAACACGGCGCCATTGTCGTTGTGCGCGACGATCGTGCCGCCATGGCGCTCGACGATGGCTTTCACGATTGACAGCCCGAGGCCGCTGCCGCCGGTTGCTTTGCGCGAGACGTCCACCTTGTAGAAGCGATCGAAGATCAGCGGGAGATGGTCGGCGGCGATGCCGGGTCCTGAGTCTCGGATGACGATGCGCACGCCCGCCCCTTCGCGATCGGCCGACAGGCGCAGCGTGCCGCCATCGGGCGTGTGCCGCAGCGCGTTCGCCGCGAGGTTCTGCAGCGCCTGCTCGAGGCGATCGGGATCACCTGTCACCATGTGTGCGCCGCTCGCCACCTGTCGCACGAGCTGAATGCCGCGCGCGCGCACTTCCCGCTCGTGCCGCTCGGCCACGCGTCCGAACACCGCCGTCACGTCCACGGGCTCCTGGCGCATTGCCGTCGCGCTCCCTTCCAGGCGGGCGAGGTCGAGCAGGTCCCCGATGATGCGTTCGAGCCGGTGCGTCTCCTCGGTCACGATCCCGAGGTACCGCTGCCGTGTCCCGGCATCGACCTCCAGCTCCGACATCGTGAGCGTCTCGATGTAGCCGCGCATCGCCGTGAGAGGCGTCATCAACTCGTGCGACACGTCCGCCAGCAGTTGCCGCCGCGCCTTGTCGGAAAGCTCGAGCGCATGCGCGCGCGCCGCGAGCTCGTCAGCCATCCGGTTGAACGACCGCGCGACGGCGGCCACCTCGTCGCCGCCGTGCTCCGGGGCCCGCGCCGTCAGGTCGCCGCCGCCCAGCCGTTCGGTTGCGTCCTGCACCTGCCGGAGCCGCCGGCGAACCGGGCCGAACACGACGAAGGCCACCACCACCACGCCCACAGCGAGCACGCCGCCGCCGAGCAGGCCCATTGTCGGTCCAAGCTCGCGGACGACGCGCGCGAACGGCGGCCCCCCTGGCAGGACGGCGACGCGTCCAACGGGCTCCCCGCCAATCATGATGGGCGCGAACTCGCCCCGCCATGGACGGGGTGGGGGCGGGCCGCCTGGCCGTGGGCCTCGACCGCCGCGCTCCGGGGGTGGCGGCCGAAACTCCGGACGCCCCCCCGCCTCACGCGGTGGTCCGAACCCGGGAGGCGGCCCGCCCCGAAAGCGCGGGCCCAAGCCGCGCCGGGGCGGCGGCCGACGCGTGAGCTCCGATCGCACCGCCTCCAGCTCCTCGGGGACGTCATCGTGATTGGCGACCGCCCGCCCGTCGTCCATGAGCACCAGGAACGTCTGGAATACGTTGCCGAACTGATCCCGCACGTACTGCTGCAGGTTCAGGTCCGGGTTGGCGGCCAGCGCGGCGGCGATGTCGGAGGCGACCAGCACCGCGAGGCGGCGCGGATCGCGCGCGGGCATGGAGCCGGCGATCCGGTCTGTCATCCAGAGGTACAACGCGCCCTGCGCGGCGAGCATCAGGGCGAGAAACGCGACGAGCCCGAGGCCGATTCGCCAGTAAAGGCTCCTGTACCAATGGCGATCAGACATCCGCAGCCTTGTAACCGGCGCCCCATACGGTCAGGATGACCGCCGGCCCGGCAGGGTCCTCCTCGATCTTCTTCCTGATGCGCTTGACCAGTGTATCCACGCTGCGCACGGTCACGAACGTATCGTCCTTCCACACCTTGCTGAGGAGCGCTTCGCGGCTGAACACGATGCCAGGACTCGAGAGGAGCACGCGCAGCAGCTCGAATTCGTTGAAGGTGAGGTCGACATCGCGCGCGCCGACGCGGACCCGTCGCCGCGCCGGGTCGACTTCGATGTGCTTGTACACGAGCGGGCGCGAGTGATCGCCGTTGCCGGGTGACGCGGTCACCGCCCCGCGGCGGAGCAGCGCACGCACGCGCGCCATCAGTTCGCGCACGCCGAACGGCTTGGTCAGGTAGTCGTCGGCGCCGCTGTCGAGACCGAGCACCTTGTCGGACTCGTCGCGGCGCGCTGTCAGCATCAGGATCGGCGTCTCGGCGTTCCGCGAATCGCGCCGGAGCGCGCGGCACAGTGTGACGCCGTCGATGCCCGGCAGCATGAGATCCAGGATCACGAGGTCGAACCGGCGCGCCCGCGCCAGCTCCAGCCCGGTGGTGCCGTCGGGCGCCTCCGTCGGCGTCATCTTCTCGAGCTTCAGGTGCAGCGCGAGGAGCTCACGGATATTCGTTTCGTCTTCGACGACGAGCACCGTTGGGCGTCCGGTCTCCATCAGGCGCCAGTGTAGCGCCGCCGCCGTGGTAGCGGCGTGAGGCAGCTGTGAAGAAATGGTGACACCCCCTCAACTCCCAACTCCCAACCTGATTCCTGTCCCAACTCCCAAATTCGGGAGTTGGGAGTTGAAACGGTTTCACCCGTTTGTCACACCCGCGCCTGCCGCCTGGCACGTCGGCATCGTCGATTAGTCAGCAGGTCGCTTTCCCGGAGGTTCACAATGAATCGTTAATGAACAGCTGATCCGGTCCGCCACCCAGGAGCTTGTCGAGGCACAGACCGAGATGGCGATCCGGCAGGCCAGTCTGCAAACCGAGATCTTCGGCCTCCTGACCCCGGAGCAGCAGGCGCTGGCGAAGAAAGTCCAGGCCGAGCGTGACGCCCGAGCCCAGCAGCGGGCGCAGCGCCAGGTTCGGTAGAGCTCCCAACCGGATCGGGAATTAACTCCCACCACGGGCCGGCTGAAGCCGGCCCCTACGTACGCCGGTCGAATCCTACACTCGTACACCGGCCGGACCTCGACACTCGTTGGGGCCGGCTTCAGCCGGCCCGTGGGGAGTCGGGCAAGGATCAGATTGGAAGTTGAGTCTCCGGCAAGGCATTTGAATCCCCTTGCCGGAGGCGCGCATGCCCGAACGGATGACTTTGCCTC
>DATDHP010000308.1:0-6750 GCA_036521515.1 Vicinamibacterales bacterium | reverse complement strand
ACCGTGTCCCAGGCCACTGAGGCCGCGGTGGCCGAGGTTCGGCAGAAAGCCCATGCCCAGCTTGCCGACATCCGTGACGCCGCGCAGCGGCATAGCGACGAGTTGCGGCGCTCCTCCGAGGCCCAGATCAGCGATCTCAGGCGCGCGCTTGCCGATGCCGGCCTGAAAGCGCAGGCCGAGATCGAGGATGCCCGGCGCATCGCGCAGACGCAGGTTGACGACGTCCAGCGCGCGATGAACCAGCGTGTGGCCGACCTCGAGCACCGGCTTGGCGAATCCGAGCGCCGTCTCAAAGACACCGTGCGCGAAATGGACGGGGTGCGCCGTTCCTCGACTGCGGTCGAGCAGGCGCTCTCCAGCAGCCGCCTGGCCGACCAGGAGCGAACGCTCCGGCTCGTCACCGCGATGCAGCGGCTCGACGAGGCGCGGTCGTTGAGCGAGGTGCTCGAGGAGCTCGGAGAGGGCGCGGCGCGGGAAGCGGAGCGTGTGGCAGTGCTGGTTGCCCGGGGCGAGCAGCTCGATGGCTGGAGTCTGATGGGCTTTGGTGACAAAGCTCCGGCCGCCCGGGCCGTTTCCATGGACCTTGCCGCCGCCGGCCTGGCCGGCACCGTGGTGCGCACTGGCTCTGCAGAATCGCGCAATGCCGCCGATAAGAGTGAAGGAGGAGCCCTGCCGCCGTTCGCGCACGATACCGGGGGTCGTGCGCGCGACGCGATCGCGTTGCCTGTTGTCGTTGGTGGCGGCGTCGTCGCGGTGCTGTATGCGGACAGGACAAGCGGCACGCCACGCGAGGCGGAGCGGTGGCCCTCGATCCTCGACGTGCTGGCGCGTCACGCCAGCAAGGTGCTTGAAGCGCTGACGGTCCAGCAGGCAATCGGACTCTCACTGCGACGCCCCGTGGCACGGGGGCCGCACGATGCCGTGGCCGGTCTCAGCCACGACAGGAGTGTGCAGTGAGACGAGCGTTGCTGCTGGTTCTCGCCCTTGCCGCCGCGTTCAGCGGCGGAAACAATCTTCGCGCCCAGTCGGGCGGCGAGTCCGTGCGACTCGTCCCGACCGTCCACGACCCGCTGCCGGCGCAGCCTTCGTTGTTCTGGCTTGTTCCCGACCAGCCGGCTCGCGCCGCCGCGGCGCGGGAGAACGGTCCCATTGCCAGGTTCGCCCGCGGCGCCAGGCTGATCGCGGACGGTCAGCACACGGCCGGCCTCGCGCTGGTTCGCGGCGCAGACCTTCGGTCGACCCCGCTGGCGGTATACGCGCAGTACTACGAGGGGCTTGCGCTCGTCGGTCTCGGCCGGCTCGACGAGGCCCAGGCCACGCTCGCCGCGCTCGACACGCGCGACCCGGAGGGCTACCTGGAGGAAGCGGTGCCGACGCAACTGGCGGACATCGCGCTGTCGAAGGGCGAGACGAGGACGGCGCTCGACCGGCTCGAGGATCTGAGCGACGAGGAATTGAGCGCGCCCGAGGAAGTCTTCCTGCGTCTCGGACGCACCGCCGAGGCCGACGGGGATCGCGAGAAGGCCCTCAAGGCGTATCGGCGCGTGTATTACGATTTTCCACTGAGCGAACAGGCGATCGATGCTCAGAGCGGCATCGAACGCCTCGAGACGCCGTCGCTCGTGTCCCCCGATCGCTTCACGCAGGAGCTGGCTCGTGCGGAGCGGCTCTTCGGCGCCAGGCGCTGGGCGCAGGCGCGCGCGGCCTTTGCGCCGCTGGCGCGCGCCGCCGCGGGCGACGACCGGACACTGGTCGCGTTGCGTGTGGCGGAATGTGACTATTATCTCGATCGCCATCGCGCGGCGCGCGACGCGCTGCGGGCGTACCTCGACGGCGGGCCGCGCGAAGCCGAGGCGCGGTTCTTTCACCTCACGGCCACGCGGGCGCTCGGCGATCTCACGACTTACGTCTCACTGGCGCGCGGCCTCGTGAAGGATCACTCCGACACCGAATGGGCGCAGGAGGCCCTGAACAACCTCGCGTCGCACTACCTCACCATCGACGACGATGCCGAGGCGGACCGCGTGTTCCGCGAGCTGGCTCGCCGGTATCCCAGAAGCCGCCACGCGGAGCGCGCCGCCTGGAAGGCCGGCTGGTGGTCGTATCGAAGCGGCGACTACGCCGATGCCGCTGAGATGTTCGAGACGGCCGCGGCCAACTTTCCGCGCGCCGACCTGAGGCCGGCCTGGCTCTACTGGGCCGCGCGCGCGCGCGAGCAGGTGGACGAGCAGGCGACTGCCGTGGCCCGGTACCGGCTGGTGGTCGCCGACTACCAGAACTCCTACTATGGACGGGAGGCGGCCAGGCGGCTCGAGGCGCGACGCGAAGTGCCCGTGCCGCGGGCCGCGGCCATCGAGCGGCCGCCGACCTCCTCCAAATCGACGGACGTGAAGACCGATTCGCTCATCCGCGCGCTGGCCGCCGCTGGCCTCTATGACGACGCGCTGCTGGAAGTACAGTACGCTCAGCGCGTCTGGGGTGACAATGCCGTGCTGCAGGCGACCTCGGCGTGGATTCGCCATCAACAGGGGCTCACGCTGAAGGCGACCGATCGGTTCAACGCGCTGCGCGGGGCGATCACCACGATGCGCCGGGCGTATCCGCAGTTCATGGCCGCCGGCGGCGAGACGCTGCCGCCGGACGTGCTGCAGATCATCTTCCCGCTGGACTACTGGCCGCTCATCAAGAAGTACTCGGACCTGCACAAGCTCGACCCGTACCTGATCGCGGCCCTGATGGCGCAGGAATCCACGTTCACCGCGGAGATCCGCTCGCACGCCAACGCGTATGGATTGATGCAGATCATTCCAAGCACCGGCCGGCGCTACGCGCGCAAGCTCGGCATCCGGTTCACGACGGCGTCGCTCACCAACGCGGAGACGAACGTGCGGCTCGGCACGCTCTACTTCAAGGAGCTCATGGACCGCTTCGGCGGCGCGCACTACGCGCTGGCAGGCTACAACGCCGGCGAGAGCCGCGTGGTGCGCTGGCTGCGGGAATCGCCCGGGCTCGAGCGGGACGAGTTCATCGACAACATCCCGTTCGCCGAGACGCAGGGCTACGTGAAGCGCATCCTCGGGACCGCCGAGGACTATCGCCGTCTGTATGCCGGCGGCGTGCTCACGCCCGCGAACATGCGCCCGGCGCCGACCCGCCGCACCGACTGATCCCGAATATCGTGGTGGCCGGCCTCAGCCGGCCCGAGCACGACTGCCTCGCCCCGCGAGCCGGCTAAAGCCCACCCCCACGAGCGTCGTATTCCCGTTCATGGACCTCTTGGAGCTGACCGCTCGAGCCGAGGCCTCCCATTTCTGGTTCCGCGGCTTCCGGAAGTTCGTTGCGCCCGTCCTGGCCGAGATCGCCGCGGGACGGCCCGGCCTGCGGCTGGTGGATTGCGGCGCGGGCACCGGCCACAACCTTTCACTCCTCAGGCCCCATGGGCGCGTGTTCGCGTTCGACCTCGCGCCCACGAGCCTCGCCAAGGCGCGCGTGTCCGGACGCCCGCTCGTCCGCGGGGACATCACGCGCATTCCGTTTCGCGCGGAGACGTTCGACGTGGCCACCTCGTTCGACGTGCTGCAATGCGTCAGGGACGATCGCGCGGCCGTGGCCGAGATGGCGCGCGTCACCAAGCGCGGCGGGTCGGTCGTGCTCACGCTCGCGGCGCTCGAGATGCTGCGGGGCGATCACGCGGAGATCTGGCGGGAGGAGCGGCGGTACACGCCAGCCACGGCGCGCGTGCTCGCCGAACAGGCAGGGCTCGAACCGCTACGCGTGTCGTTCCTCTTCGCGTCGGTTTTTCCGCTGATGCTGGGCGTGCGGACGCTGCAGCGCCTCACCAGGCGGTTTCGCGAGCCGCGCGCCGACGCGGATATCGGCGTGCCGAGGGCGCCGGTCAACGCGGCGCTGACGGCCATTGTGAGCGGGGAAGCCGCCCTCGCCGGCCGGGTCCGCATGCCGGTTGGGAGCTCGTTGCTGGTGGTCGCGCGGAAGCGGTGAAAGCAGCGGGCAGCCGGCAGTGGGCCGCCGGCAGTGAAGGCGGACCTGAAGGTCCGCCTCTACGAAGGGAGAACAATTTTCCAGAGGCGGGTCTTCAGACCCGCACAGCACGGCCGACTGCCCACTGCCGACTATGCCTAGAACCTGACGAAGCCGCCGAAGTACGGGCCCTTCATGTTCAGGTCCCCCGCGTCCTCGTCGACGAGAAAATCAACGACGACCGAGCGCCAGCCGACCTGCGCGCCGACGTACTTGCCCAGGTGCGCCGCGCCGTAGATATCGAAGTCGTAGAACTTGCCGCGCCACTCGTCGCCATCGATCTTGAACACGCCGAACTCGCCGGTGATCGACACGTAGTCGCCCAGGTAGCCGCGTCCGATGGCGCCGATCGTCGGCACCAGCGCGTCCTGATCGAACAACTCCGCGACGAAGGTCTGCGTCAGCCCGAACGCCGTGGCGGTCGCGGTGACATCGGCCTCGACCCTGTTGTATTTGGCTCCGGCGACGAGGCCGAGGAAGCCACGGCTGCGCGAGACGAAGTCCCACTCGTAGGCGAATGTATACAGGTTCCACGTAACGTCCGCGTTGGCCGTGGCGGTGGCGGGGAACGGCTGGTTTCCGATCACGATCGTCCGCTGCAGGACGGTGTCCTGGTCGTAGCTGAACGGCACGTAGCTGAAACGGATCTTGTGCTTGCGCCCTGGCTTCAGCACGGCGCGGAACTCACTGAAGAACTCCTCGCTGATGCCGAAGTCCCGCACGAAGTCGACGGTGCCCACCAGAGAACTGCCGGTCGTCAACGACAGCTCGGGCGTGGGCTGCCAGAAGATCAAACCCAGCTCGACGTTGAAGTCCTCGGCTGGAACGATGTCGGGTTGCGCGGTGAACTGTGCCTCGGCGCGGGCGGCCACGAGCAGGAACGCGAGCACGGCGGACGCAAGAATGGGTCTGGTCATCCTCTGATTATCGGCCGGTGCCGTTGCCGTCTTTAACGTCGCGCGACGGCCCTCTCAGCAGCACCCACCCGTCGCGCGCGTAGATCACGACGTAGCCGCGCCGCTGGCGCTCGTCGACCAACCGCTGCAGGGCATCGCGGCTCACGTTGGGCCAGGGGCTGAGGTCGGCCTGAGCGACGACGTACTCGCTCTCCGGGGCAAGGGGCTGGAGTACGTAAATCGTCGAACGCTGGCTCAGATGCGGCACGATGGTCGCCTGTGCCACGACCGACGCACCCGGTGGAACCAGCGCCACCACGTGGCGGCCCGTGACTGCCGCTGGAGTACCACGGTAGTGGCCGGCTGCGAACACCCGCCAGAGCGGCTGGCGGCCTGGCAGCACGGCGCACAGGACGACCATCGCGGCGGCGGCCGCCGTGATCGGACGCGGGTGCGCTCGCCCGAGGCGCGCAAGGCCGTCCGCGGCGCTCATCGCCAGGATCGGCGCGAGCGGCGCCGAGTAGTGGAAGACGGTCCCCCAATGATTCGGGCTCGCCGACAGGAAACGCTCGACCATCACCGGCACGGCAACCAGGATCAGCGGGGACGCCAACGGAAGGAACAGGAAGGGCGCCAGCCACATGAACAGCGTGACCAGCTTCACCGGCGGTGTGACGAGCGCCACCGGTATGCGCCAGGGCTCGCGCATCAGCGGCGTGACGGCCGATGTGTATTCGTAGCGACCGGCGTCGTTGAAGCCGGGCACGATGATGCCGACAACGACGGCGAGCGACACCAGGCTCGCGGCGACCAGCGCCGCACCACGCCGGCGCTCTCCCCGAACGAACAAGTACGCGCCGAAGCCGGTAAGCAGCGGGATCAGGTCCTCCTTGATCAGCATCAGCGACCCGGCGGCAATCCAGAACGCCGTCCATTGCCTTCGCTCCATCGCCAGGATGGCTGTGGCGATCGCCAGCGGCGCGAACGCCAGCTCGTGGACGTCGAATGCCATCATCCGCTGAATGGCCCAGAACAGCGCGTACGCCGCCGCCACCAGGTGCGCGGAACAAGCGGACAGGCGATCGCGCGCGTAGAGGAATACGGGAATGACGGACGCCGCCAGCAGCGCCGCCTGCGCGACGATGAGTGTCTCCGGACCAGACCAAATCCAGTAGAGCGGCGCAAACAACGCGATCACGGGATGAAAGTGATCGCCAAACAGGTTGCTGACCCCCCTGATCGTGCTGGCGGGCGCTTCAAGACGGCTGAGGTGCCAGACGGCCTGGTCGAAGATCCCGAGGTCGTACGCGCTGCTGCCGAAGTGCCAGTGGCGAAAGAGTCCGTAGAGGGCATAGGCCGAGCCAACGAGCGCAGCCATCACGCCAACCGCTGCAGGAAACCTGTTGTTCACGCTTCTCGCTTCTCGCTTCTCGGTTCGTGTTCGAGGTTCGAGGTTCGAGGTTCGGTTCTCGGTTCATCGTTCAAGTTCACGGTTCGGTTCAGGGTTCAGGGTTCGAGGTTCGACCTTCGGTTCGCGGTTCGAGAACCACGAACTTGAACACCAACCGAGAACTGAACCGTGAACCTCGAACACGAACCGAGAAGGAAGAACCGAGAAGTGAGAACCACATGCGTTAGTACCCTTATACTGCGATCAATGCCACCGGTCCGTCGACTGCTGGGTTATGTCACCCGGTATCGCCGCGCTTTCTTACTCGGTTTCGCGTGTGTCATCACCACGACCGCCATCACGCTGGCGGGTCCCTGGGTCCTGAAATACGCGATCGACGATCTGACCGCGAACGCCACCGCGGCC
>DATDHP010000307.1:0-1680 GCA_036521515.1 Vicinamibacterales bacterium | reverse complement strand
CGACGCGGATCCCGATCGAGTTCCTGGGCAAGGTGTACCACCTGGATCATGACGCCGGCTTTCGCAACACCCTGAAGGCCGAGAGGGATCGACCCACCGCACACTTTGGCGGTCTGTGGGACTACGAGTTCGGGGTCCCGGCCAGCAATCGGCCAGGATGGGGCCTGGCGGCCTGCGAGGAACGCCGCGATGGCGTGCAGGCCATCACGACGCTGAGGCCTGCGGCGCCGCTGTTCACGGCCAGCGAGGACGAGGAAGATCGGCGCTGGCAGGAGTGGCTCACGCATGCGCACGACGAGGCCGACTGGGCGAGTGCCTTCATCGCCTATGCGATTCTCGAGGCCGCAGAACGAAACACGGCGCTCGCGTGTCGCGTCGAACGGCCACGGACGGCGGTTGCGCTCGCGGGTTTGAGCACGGTGGCCGCCCGCGCAGGAACGCAGGTGTTCTGCAACTGGGATTGGCCAACGACAACGTGGATGCGTCCTCGTCCCTTGCGGGCGGAGCCGGCGGCGCTTCGGCCCGGAACCATGGTCCTCACGGAACGTTCGGGCGCGTGGCGCGTCGAGGTCGATGGTCTGGACATCACGTCCGCGATCCTGCCGTGGCAACATCCGCTCCGCGACCCTTGCTTCAATCCGCTACTCGTACGACGGCTCCTCAGGGCGTGGCTTCGTCTTCGCGCAGCAGGTCATCGACGTGTGGCGCTCTATGGCACCGGCGGTCACACCGAGGAGCTGCTGACCTGGGGCTTCCCGAATCAACTGGAGCTGACGTGCGTGGTCTCCTCGACGCCCACCGAGGGTCGGTATCGGGGTCTACCGCTGGTCGCGGCGGGCGATCTCAATGCTGGCGCGGTGGACGCGGTGGTGCTGTCGTCAATGACATATGAGGCGGAGATGCTCGAGGCGTTGCGACGCCACCAGGCGATCCCCGTGTTTCCGCTCTATCTCGATTGGCCGCCGGACCTCTGGCGGGTGTCGGCCGCATGACGACCTGCGGTGTCCTCCGGGATTCGGCTGATGATCCTCCGCCATGTCGTCGATATGGAAGTTCGGCAGCTTCTGCATACCGCCGAAGACGGTCATCCGGCCGTTGTTCACCGCGTGGTTGGTCAGGATGTTCACCGTCAGGTCGAGGCGCAGCCGTGGCGAATAGCCGCAGACGGTGGCCGGCCGCACTACGACGGCCGCGAACCCCGGCGCCTGCGCGTCGAGGAGCACCTCCTCGCACATCGCCTTGTACTTCGAGTAGTCGGTCAGCGGTTCGAGCGCCACCTCCTCGGTGACGTTCTCGTCGGCCTTCACACCGTAGACGCTCGACGACGATGCGTAGATGAACCGGCGTACGCCGGAGTCCCTCGCCACCGCGACCAGGTCGAAGAAGGCGTCGTCGTTGATCGACTTGCCGAGCGCCGGGTCGAGCTCGAAGCTTGGGATCGTTGGAAATACACGCGAGGTGAATGACCGCATTGCATCCGGGCATGACGCGCTCGAGCAGCCGGCGATCGCGAAGGTCGCCCTTGATCTGTTCGCGGCCGGGATGGTGTGCGACCCCGGCGAGCACGTGGTCGCCGTAGATGTACAGGTCGAGCACCTCGATAGCCGCGCTCGAGCAGGCGCGGCACGAGCATCGCACCTACGTAGCCGGCGCCGCCGGTCACCAGAACGCTATCGATGG
>DATDHP010000306.1:0-15316 GCA_036521515.1 Vicinamibacterales bacterium | reverse complement strand
CCACGCCATTTCGCGACGACGAGGCGCTCGATGCGGAATCGTGGCGGCGTCTCCTCGAGTTCATGGCCGGCCTCGGCGTCGACGGGGTGACGATTCTCGGCGTACTCGGCGAGTCCAACCGTCTCGGCGATCACGAGCGGCGGACGCTCATCGAGCAGGCAGTGTCGGTCGTGAACGGACGCGTGCCGATCATCGCGGGCACCAGTTACAGCGGCACTCGCGCGGCGGCCGACCTGTCGCGGATGGCGCAGGACCTCGGCGCGGCAGCCGTGATGGTCGCTCCCGCGAAGGAGCCCGTGCCCAACGACGATCGGATCGTCGACATGTACGATCGGATCGCGGATGGCCTCACGATTCCAATCGTGCTGCAGGATCATCCTGCGTCGAGCGAGGTCCACATGCCGGTCCCGCTGATGCTGCGGTTGCTGCGGGCCATCCCTGCCATCCAGTGCGTGAAAGAAGAAGCGGTGCCGACCGCGCCGAAGATCCGCCAGCTCCGCGAGGGGCTGACAGAGCGGCGCGTGCCGATCCTCACCGGGCTCGGCGCCCTCTACGCCCCGTTCGACCTCGAAGCCGGCTCGAACGGCTTCAACACCGGCTTCGCGTTCCCCGAAGTGCTCATGGCAATGGTCGCTGCGGCACGCGCGGGGGAGTGGGCGGGCGTCCACGAACTGTATTCACGCTTCGCGGCGTTGATTATCTTCGAACAGCAGCCCGGTGTGGCAATCCGGAAAGAACTGCTGCGGAAGCGCGGGCTGCTGGCGTCCGCGCGCGTCCGGCACCCCGGCGCGACGATTACTCCGGCGGTCGCTAAACAGCTGGACGCGCTGCTGGAGCGGACGCTGCCCGGTGTTGATCTGACGCGGCCGCTGGAGCTGGCAGCCGGCAGCGGGCTCGCAGCGAGCAGGCGACACTCGTAGGGCTGGCCGCGACGAGAGGCTGGCCCTCAGCCAGCCCGGATCACGGCTTGAAACATGGCGACGACGATGGCGAGAAGCGTCGTCACCTGAATTCCGGCCATCCACACAAACTGCCGGGCGATTCTGTCCTCGAGCCGCTCGAAGCGGCGGTCAACCGCATCGAAGCGGACGTCCATCCGCTGCTCCAGGCGGTCCATGCGGAGTTCCACGCGGTCCATGCGCTGTTCCACGCGCACTAGCGTTTCCCGCATTGCCGACAGTGCCAGCGAATGTTCCTGCACGCCTGCCTCGAGCTGCGCGACGCGTTGTTCCTGCGTGGCCATCCAGCCTCCTCCAGCATACCGTCGTCCGAGCTTTTGCTCAAACGACTCGCGGGCAGTGATCGCACGAGATGTGCCCGGCTGGATTTATTCGGAAATGCGAACGGAGCGGCCGATTGTGTGCAGTTCCTGCCACGCTTTGTCGCCTCGCTATCGAGGATCCTGCAACCACCTTTGGCCGCTTCACCTGACCGCACACCTCGATGGGACCTCGAGGTCCGCTTCTCGGGAATATGGAGCTCGCGAATCACGAATGAACGTCGGCCCAGGCGCGCTCGAGCGCTTGCGTGAACACCTGCGGCGCTTGGGCCCCGGATACGCCGTAGCGCTGGTCGATGACGAAGAAGGGCACGCCCGTGGCGCCGAGCTTCCGTGCTTCCGCGATGTCGCGCGCGACCGCGTCGGCGTACTCGCTGCTCGCCAGGCCCGTCGCACCTCGTCGCGATCGAGGCCCGCCTCCCCGGCCAGCTCCGTGAGCGAGTCGTGATCGAAGAGCGAGCGCTTCTCTGTGAAGTAGGCGCGGTACAGACGCTCGATCACCTCGTCCTGTCGCCCGCGATCGTGCGCGAGATGGAGCACGCGATGCGCGTCGAAGGTGTTCCCGGTGACGCCGCCCGACAGGTCGTACTCGATTCCCTCTGCGGCGGCCGTCTGCTCCATGCGCGCGTTCATCGCGTCCACCTCGGCTGCCGAGAGCCCGTATTTCGACATCAGCGCGTCGCGGCGCGGCGACGTCTGTCCGGGCGGAGCGGCGGGATTGAGCTGAAACGACCGGTGGACCACGTGCACATCGTCGCGGTGCTGGAATGTCGCGAGTGCCTTCTCGAGGCGGCGCTTGCCCACATAGCACCACGGGCAGACGACGTCGGTCCAGATGTCGATTCGCACGATCGATATTTGATATAAACGTCACCGTGACGGCAACGGCTGGTTCGATGGTATCGCGGCGGCTCGCCCACGTGATGGCCGCGACGACGAGCGCCGACCTGTCCGCGGAAGTCATGGCCCATGCACAGCGAGCGGTGCTCGACTGGCTGGGCTCGGTCATGGCCGGCTCGCTCGAGCCTCCGGCGCGGATGGCGCAGCGCGTGGCCACCGCCCTGGGCAGGTCGAACGAGGCGATGATGTTCGCCGGGGGCCGCGCGTCTGCGGCCGGGGCCGCCTTCGCCAATGGCGTGGCATCGCATATCCTCGAGCTCGACGACATACACAAGGGCTCTACGGTCCACGCGGCGGCCCCGATCATCCCGGCCGCCCTGGCCGTAGCCGAGCGCGAGCACGCCACCGGCCGCGCCTTTCTCACGGCCGTTGTCCTCGGCTATGAGGCAGCCTTCCGCATTGGAGAAGCGGTCAATCCAAGCCACTACCGCTTCTGGCACCCGACCGGAACGGCCGCCACGTTTGGCGCCGCAGTCGCGGCCGGTTCGCTCATCCCACTCGAGGCCGCGCAGATGCTCCACGCGCTCGGGAGCGCGGGCACGCAGGCCGCCGGCTTGTGGGAGTTCATGGCCGACGGATCGATGAGCAAGCACCTCCATCCCGGGAAAGCGGCGTTGAACGGCGTGCTCTCCGCAGATCTCGCACGGCAGGGCTTTACCGGCGCCACCGGTATCCTCGAAGGCGATCGCGGGTTCTTCCGGGCGATGAGCACCGGCTACGATGCGGCACGCGTGACCGAAGGCCTGGGGGCGGCCTGGAAGATCGGGGAGAACGGCTACAAGCTTTACTCGTGCTGCGGGCATACGCACACGGCGATCGACGTGACCCGTGATATTCGCCGCCAACGCGGATGGTCGGCGGAGCAGGCGCTCGGGGAGGTCGCGACAATCGACATCGAGACCTACGGGCCCGGCTACGAGATCGTCAGGGAGATGAATCCGCGGTCGGCATACCAGGCGAAGTTCAGCCTCGCCTACTGTGTGGTCGTCGCGCTGCTCGAGGGGCAGGTCAGCCTTGCGCAGTTCGCCCCCGACCGCTTTGGTCCCGACGGCGTGCGTGTGCCCGCGATCGCGGCGCTGCTGGCACGGACGCGCGTCAGGGTCGCCGATGCGCTCACGCGACGCTACCCGTTTGCGTGGCCGACGCGAGTGACGTTCACCGTGCGTGACGGCTCGAGCGTCGAAGGCGCCAGCGACTATCCCTGCGGACACCCCGAGAACCCTGTAGAGACGGGGCGGCTGCAGGACAAGCTCGTGGCTCTCGTCGAGCCGCGCTTCGGCGGCGACGCCGCCACGGCCGCCCTTGCTGCCATGGACAACCTTGCACATGCCTCGGACATGGCGGCCGTCTTCCCGGCGATCCTTCCGACCCACGTGACGTCTGCATGAGCGACATCAACCCGAAGGGCAGGGACTTCCCGGAATACCGTCAGGCTGTTCGGGCACTTTGCGCTGGCTTCGGCAGCGACTACTGGCAGTCGCTCGAGGCCGACGCGACGTACCCGGAGGCGTTCGTCAAGGCGCTGACCGACGCCGGCTGGCTGGCCGCCCTGATCCCCGAGGAGTACGGCGGCGGGGGGCTGGGGATCACCGAAGCGTCGGTCATCCTCGAAGAGGTCAACCGCTCCGGCGCGAACTCGGGGGCGTGCCACGCCCAGATGTACATCATGGGCGCGCTCCTGAGGCATGGATCCGCTGAACAGAAGCGGAGGTACCTGCCGGCGATCGCCGACGGGACGCTTCGACTCCAGTCGTTTGCCGTCACAGAGCCGACAACGGGGACCGATACCACCAGGACGCGCACCACCGCCGTTCGTCAGGGCGATCGCTACGTCGTGAACGGCCAGAAGGTGTGGATCTCGCGCATCCAGCACTCGGATCTGATGCTGCTGCTGGCGCGGACCACGCCGCTGCCGGAAGTGACCCGAAAAACAGAGGGGCTCTCGATCTTCCTGGTCGATCTGCGCGGCGCCGAGCAGAAGGGCATGACCGTTCGGCCAATCAGGAACATGGTCAACCACGAGACCAACGAAGTGTTCTTCGAGGAGCTCGAGGTACCGGCCGCGAATCTCATCGGCGAGGAAGGGAAGGGGTTCAGGTACATTCTCGACGGCATGAACGCCGAGCGCATCCTCATTGCGGCCGAGTGCATCGGCGACGGCTACTGGTTCATCGATCGCGCGCGACAGTACGCGAACGAGCGGATCGTCTTCGACCGGCCGATTGGGAAGAACCAGGGCGTCCAGTTTCCGATCGCGCGGGCGTACGCCAACGTGCGCGCGGCGGACCTGATGCGGTACGAGGCGGCCCGGCTGTTCGACGCGGGCCAGTCGGCGGCCGCCGAGGCGAACATGGCGAAACTGCTGGCGGCGGATGCGTCGTGGGAAGCGGGCAACGCGTGCCTGCAGACGTTCGGCGGGTTCGGGTTCGCGCACGAGTACGATATCGAGCGGAAGTTCCGCGAAACGCGGTTGTACCAGGTGGCGCCGATCTCGACCAACCTGATCCTGTCGTACATCGGCGAGCACGTGCTCGGGATGCCGAGGTCTTTTTGATGCTTTTTTGCCCACACGGGCCACGGAGGCACGGAGGCACGGAGACATTGAAAACGATGTGCTCCGTGTCTCCGTGCCCCCGTGGCCCGTCGCAGCTTCGATGAGATGTACCGCCATGCCAACCCGATACGTTCGCAGCATGCTGTTCGTGCCGGGAACGCGGCCGGATCGGATCGAGAAGGCCGCGCTCAGTGCGGCGGACGCGGTCTGCATCGACCTCGAGGATTCGGTGCCGCCCGACCAGAAGGTTGCGGCCCGCGAGCACGTCGTCCGGGCGCTTCAGCAGCTGGATTTTGGCGGGCGCGTCCGGATCGTCCGCATCAACGCCCTCGACACGCCGTATACGTATCGCGACCTCGTCGACGTCGTCGAAGCGGCCGGCGATCACCTCGACCTGGTGATGCTGCCGAAGGCGGAGTCACCGGTCGATGTCGTCTTCGTGGATACGCTGCTCTCGCAGATTGAAACGACTCGTGGCCTGGCGACGCGGATAGGCATCGAAGCGCAGATCGAGACGGCGCGCGGCTTTCTCTACGCGCGCGAGATCGCGGGGGGCTCGTCGCGCCTCGACGCGCTCATCTTCGGCCCGGGCGACTTCGCGGCATCGATGCACATGCCGGCCACAGGGATTGGCGAGCTCGACTCCTGGGACGAGAGCTATCCGGGACATCGCTGGCACGCCGCGATGCACGCGGTCGTGGCGGCCGCGCGCGCCAACGGTCTCCGCTGCATGGACGGACCTTACGCGGCGTTCAAGGACGCCGACGGGCTCGAGCGGGCAGGCAGGATCGCGCGCGCCATGGGTTTCGACGGCAAGCAGTGCATCCACCCGGCGCAGCTGCCGGTCGTCAACGCGGTGTTTGGTCCCTCCGACGAGGAAGTGGCGAGGGCTGAAGCAGTGGTGAAGGCATACGAAGATGCCGTCGCGTCGGGCCAGGGTGCGGCCACGCACGACGGGCGGATGATCGACGCCGCCAGCCTCCGGATGGCGCGCGCGCTCCTCAGTCACCGCCGCTCATCATTTGCGATTCGTGATTCGTGATCGTGATTGACGCACGATGATGTGAATCACAAATCAATCACGAATCATGAATCACGAGTCACGAATGGAAAGATGTGAGGGCCGGCTGTAGCCGGCCGTGACGGCCCATGCTTCCGCTCGAGGGTATCACCGTCGTTGCGGTCGAACAGGCCGTCGCCGCGCCGTTCGCGAGCCGGCAGTTGGCGGATCTCGGCGCGCGCGTCATCAAGGTGGAGCGGCCGGGCACGGGCGACTTCGCGCGTGGCTACGATGCCACGGTCAACGGGCTGTCCAGCCACTTCGTCTGGCTGAATCGCTCGAAGGAATCACTCACCCTCGATCTGAAGCGCCAGGAGGCCGCCAGCGTGCTGCGGCAGCTGATCGCACGCGCCGACGTGTTTCTGCACAACCTCGCGCCCGGTGCGATGGGCCGTCTTGGATTCGGATCGGCGGCGCTGCGCGACGCGCATCCGCGGCTCGTCATCTGCGAAATCTCCGGCTACGGCACCTCCGGCCCTTATCGGGACAAGAAAGCCTACGACCTGCTGGTGCAGAGCGAAGCGGGGCTCGTCTCGATCACCGGCACGCCGGACACGCCTTCGAAGGTCGGCATCTCGGTTGCCGACATTTCGGCGGGCATGTATGCGCTTTCCGGTATCCTCGCGGCGTTGATGCGGCGTGAACGGACCGGCGACGGCGCGGCGCTCGGCGTGTCGTTGTTCGATTCGCTGACGGAGTGGATGGGATTTCCCGCGTATTACACCAGCTACGGCGGCACGCCACCACCGCGGAGCGGCGCCCGCAACGCGGTGATTGCGCCGTACGGTCCCTACACGGCCGGCGACGGCAAGGTCGTGTACCTGGGCCTCCAGAACGAGCGGGAGTGGGCCCGCTTCTGCGAGGACGTGCTCGGCCGGCCCGACCTGGCCGGCGACGAGCGCTTCAATTCGAACTCCAAACGGGTGGCGGCACGGGAGGCGATGGACGCCATCATCACGGCCGCATTTTCGAGCCTCACGGCCGCCGAGGTGATCGCGCGGTTGGAATCCGCCGCCGTCGCGAACGCGCGAATGAACACCGTCCACGAATTCCTGGACCATCCGCAGCTCGACGCACGCAACCGCTGGCGTACGGTGGGCTCGCCCGTCGGGCCGATTCGCGCGGTGGTCCCGCCGTTCAACATCGACGGAGTCGAGAGCCCGATGGGACCCATTCCGGCAGTAGGGGAGCACACCGACGCGATCCTGGGTGAGCTTGGTTTCAAAGCCGGTACGGTCGCCGAGTGGCGGCGCGCCGGCATCGTGTAACCGAGGACCGACCGATGGCGATAAAGGAAGGCTGGACTGGCAGGGTGTACGAAGACTTCGAGGTGGGCGACATATATCCGCATCCTCTTGGTCGCACGGTCCTGACCGTGGACAACAGCTGGTTCACGCTGCTGACGCAGAACAGCAACCCGATCCACTTCGACCATGCTTATGCCGCACAGACCGAATTCGGACGGCCGCTGGTCGACTCGACGTTCACGCTCGCGCTCGTCACAGGGCAATCGGTCGTCGACCTCTCGCAGAACGTGATGGCGAATCTCGGCTGGGACGAGGTGCGCCTGCCGAATCCGCTGTTCGAGGGTGACACCGTCTACTCGCGAAGCGAGGTCCTCGAGAAACGCGAGTCGAAGTCGCGTCCGAACGTCGGCATCGTCCGTGTCAGGACGACCGGCTTCAAGCAGGACGGCACCATCGTCATCGAATTCCTGCGCACGTTCATGGTCTACAAGCGCGGCCACGTCCCAGCAACCGCACGCACGAGGATCCCGGAGCCGAAAAAGTAGTTTGCTCTTCCGGCCAAAGCCGGAAGCCACAGGTGAACGCACTCTGCTGCTGTGGCTTCCGCCTTCAGGCGGAAGGGCGCTCAGCGGAGGCACAACGATGGACGTGCAACGATTGGTGCCAAGGGCAGTAATGGCGGCGCTGACGATGTCCCTGGTTGTCATTCCACAGGCGCAGCAGCCTCCCGGGTCGGTCTGGGAAGGCGTGTATACGGAAGCTCAGGCCAAACGAGGACAGGATCAGTACGCGAAGGCGTGCAGCCTCTGCCACGGAGCGAAGCTGCAGGGCAGCGACGTCGCACCGAGTCTCAGCGGCGTCTTCCTCGACACATATCCAACCGTTGCAGACCTGTTCGAACGCGTCCGGACGACGATGCCAGAGGACCAGCCCGGCCAGTTGGCGCGCGAGGTCTACGCGGACATCGTGGCGCACATGTTCGCGGTGAACAAGTTTCCGGCGGGCCAGCTCGAGCTCGGGACGAACCTGGAGGCTCTCCAGCAGATTCGCATCGAACGCGTCAAGCCGTAGATGGGGGATCGGGGATCAGGGATCGGAATCGACCCGTTCGTCCCATCCCCGATCCCCGATCCTCCACCTCTACTTCGCCAGCGGGTTCGGCCGCAGCTGGAACTTGAGCACCTGGCTCGGCGTTCCCTTCCCGCCTTCGGTGTGGAACGGCGCCCGGCTGGCGTTCGTCGACCACAGGCTCCTGCCCTTCCACCCCGTGCTCGGGTCGTCGATTCGCCCGTCCATCGACTTGGCGTAGAAACCCATGGGATACGGCACACGGGCGACCATGTAGCGTCCGTTCACCAGCAGGAGCAGCGAATCTGACCCGCCGCCGGTGGCGATCGGAATGTTGCGGCCCAGGCCGAACGTGTCGTGCTGATCGACCCAGGGGTAGTAGCTGGTATCGGCGCTGCCGGGATCCTGGGCACCCTTGAAGTGGGGTCCCGGGTAGGCATGAAACGCCCAGCCCTCAACGCAGTGCTGGCCCGTGGCCTTCGGACCGTTGAGGGGTCCCTTGCACTTCCGGCGATCGAAGCTGGCCAGATGGCCGCTCGAGACCACGGCCCAGATCACGCCGTTCCGATCGATGTCGATCCCGCGAATGTTGACGAAATGCGGGCTGTTCCCCGGCAGTTCGTAATACTCGGACAATGCCGTCGCCGGCGACCGGCTCGCACCAGGGCTCACGCGAATGAGCGCGCCCGGGAATCGATTCACGCCGCCCCAGATTGAGCCGTCTACCGGATTCGGGATCACACTGTAGAACGCGAAACCGATCTGCTTGTCCTTCGTTGGATCGACGGGAGCGTCGTGGTCGACGTACTCGTCTCTCCTCCCGTTGCCGTTCGTGTCGAGGATGAACGGTACCCAGCCCTGCGACCGCACCGCGTCCTTGGTCTCGTCGTACATCCTCGTGTTGAAGAAGCCGACGACGCCGCGGTCGTCGGCGCCGCTGCCGTCGACCCACAGCGTGTTGTCGGCGTCCTCGGAGAAATGGAGGTGATGCGAGCCGAAGCACGTATCGATGTCCGTCCACGTCTTGCTCCGCGGATCGTACATCTTGAGCTGTCGTCCACTCTGCTCGAGCGGAAACGCCTGGGCTGACGGATGGCTCGAGCCCTGCCGGCAGAACGCGGGAGTCTCGCTTGTCGAGCGTACTCGAGCCGCATACCACGTACGCGTCTGGCCATCCATCATCGGCGTGTGGTTGACCGCCTTGCTGTGCCAGAGGACTTCCTCGCCCCAGTACGGCGACGGCAGGAACCCGCTGCCGCCTTCGCCCTCTCCGCTGAGTTTCTCTACCGGTATTGCGATCTGGCTCTTCGCGTGGCGCACGGGATCCAGAACCGGGATGTAATCCGCACTCGCCTCGAGCGCCCCATAGAGCGGACCGTTGGCGTTGACCCTGGGATTGCGCTTGTCGGTTGAAACCTCGTCGTGGAGATACGCCTTTGGGTCGGCCCAGTCCCAGATGGTGACGACAACGTCGCGCTCGCGACCCTGCGGCCGCGGCGGTGCTGGCGGCACTTCGCCGGCGGCGATTCGATCGCTCCAGTCGGCGAACAGCTCAAACACTCGTGGACCGTAATTGTTATTGAGCGCACCGTACATGCCTCGTCCGGCCTGGCCAGACTGCACGCGGCGCCGCCAGGCCTCGACCGACGACATCCCTTTGAACATCTCGGGGATCTCACGTGTGGGCTTGTTGCCCATCTGGTGACACCCCTCGCAGTTGCCCATCCGCAAGCGACCCATCCACTCGGCCTGGGTTTTCATCGTTTCGACGATGCCGTTCGCCTTGGCGCCCTTGCCGGGGAATTCGCTCTTGTCTGGCACGCGCAGGAGCGAATACCAGTAGTTGGCCGGGTAGTACTGCGCAGCAGCATGCGCCGATGGCGCGAGGACCGCCGTGAGATTGAGCGCACGACCCGGAGCGGCCTGAACCCTGGGGGAATCAACCAGCCCATAGCCGCGCACCCACACGCTGTAGTTGGCCTTCGGAAGATCGGGCAGCACATAGCGGCCCTGGTCATCCGTGACGACCATCCTGGCGAGGCGGGTCGGCAGATCCAGTGTCTCCGCGATCACCCAGACGCCCGCTTCCGGTCCTTTCGTGCTGGTGACGACGCCGCCGATGTCGTCGGTATCGATCGCGACGGCGGAAGGCTGCTGGGCGCTCACGCCGGCGAGTGAGATGGCGATGAGGACGGCGAGGCCGCCCGCCACGACCGCGAATGGAAGTCGCTTGAACTGCATTGTCGCCTCCCCAAAGGATCCGTTGCGCGTCAACGGCCCTTGTCATCGAGGTCCTTGTTCGAGATGTATGCCTTGCGTGTGCCGGAAACCGCGCGACGCGGCGACATGATCGCACAGAACGCGCCTGGCAAGATGAAGGGCCGATGAAGCTGGGTGTTCTCCGAAACGGAAACAAAACAAAAATTGACAAGGTGCGGTCGCGGCTCTAGGATGCGAAGCAACTTTCGCCTCGCTCAACCCCGGAATTCACGTGCAGAGGTGAGGGGTGTGAACATGACGAGCCGATCGGCCGGCGCACGGGTGACAGCTCTCGCGGTGGCGTGGGTGCTCGCGGCGGCGATGGCGGCCGCCCAGAGCGAGACGTGGAGCCCGCCCCGCACGTCGGATGGCCAGCCCGACATCCAGGGATTCTGGACACAGCGCGGGTTGACCATTCCTACCTACAGCCTTGAAGATGGGCCGCCCCTGGACCACGCCACGATCATCGGTCAGGCGCTGCAGGTCAACCGTCCAAGCGCCGTCGTGGACCCGCCGGACGGAAGGGCGCCGTACCAGCCGTGGGCGGCAGCACAACGAAAAGCGGTCTTCGACAACCACAACGACCTCAAGCTGCGAAATCAGATGGATCCGCAGGACAGGTGTTTCCTGGGCGGACCGACCCGGTTCTTCTCGCTGGGCAACATTCAGATTCTCCAGTCTCCCGGATACGTCGTGCTGCTGAACGAGTTCGCGCATGCCTTTCGTACCGTTCCGCTGGACGCGCGGCCCCGGTTAGGGGAGACGGTGAAGCTCTGGCAAGGTGACTCACGCGGCCGGTGGGAGGGGAATACCCTCGTCATCGAGACCACCAATAGCAACGACAAGACGTGGTTCGACAAGATCGGGTCGTTTCACAGCGACTCCATGCGGTTGACGGAACGCCTGACGCTGGTCAACGCGACCACGCTCAGCTACCGGGCGACGGTCGATGATCCACTTGTCTTCACCAGACCGTGGACAATCGGCTTGACGCTCGGTCCCGTCGACGGCAGCAGCCAGGGCTTCGAGCTCATCGAACAGGCGTGCTACGAAGGTGACGCGTTCGGCCGCGAAGTCTTCGCGACCCTCAAGGGGCAGGTAGCCCGCTGATGATCGGGCCGGCTGCCGCCTTCGCGCGCGGAGCGCGCTTCGGCGAGCCTCGCCGGAGCCTTCGGCGGAGGCGGGAAGCCGGCGCCTACGAGTGTCGTCATCTGTCGTAGGGGCCGGCTTCAGCCGACCCAAGCTCAGATCAGCCGGAACGCCGCGGCGGCGACGAGCGTGGGAATGGCTGCGCCCAGAAACAGAAAGAGCGGGACCACGGCATCGTCGAAGAAGCGCGACAGGAGCGCCTGCCCTGCCGGGTTGGGCGCGTTGGCGATCACTGTCAGGCCGCCGCCGGTGACCGCGCCTTCCACGATCGCCGCCTTCAGACTCTCGCTCAAGTTGGGCACGAGCGTCGCGAGGTAGGTGATCAGCGCATTGTCGTTGACCGCCGTCAGCAGCGTTGCGCCCACGAAGAGCGGCGCTTCGGACAGGCTGGCGAGCACGGGCGCAATCCACCACCCCTGCAGCCCGCCGTGAATCACCAGCCCGCCCAGAAAGAAGCCGACGAGCAGAGGCGCCTTCAGATCCATGCGGCTCTGGTAGGCAGCCGTCGCCCGCACGAAGCCGAGGAAGAACAGGAACCCGCCGAGAAAGAGCGCGGGATAGTGCGAGTTCACCACCGTCCACGCCATGAAGGCGAGGTGCACGACGGTGACCCACGGTGGGATCGGCAGGAGAACCGGATACTCGGCCGCAACCTCCGCTTCGGGCTGGTCGATATCGGGCACCGACGGACGGTGCGCGAGCGCCTGCAACTCGCGCCTGTAGAAGAGGAAGTAGATCGACGTGGAGACGGCGATAGCGAGCCCCGTTCGCCATCCGAAGTGCTCGAGCATGAACGCCGTGTCCCAGCCCCACGGGCGCGCCACCATCAGGACCGGCGGCGCGGCGAAATGGGTCAGGGTGCCACCGATCGAGACGTTCACGAAGAGCAGTCCGAGGGTGGCGTACTTGAGCGGGGTGCCCGGCTGAAGATCGTAGAACTGGCGCGCCAGCAGCAATGCGCAGATGGTCATCGCCGCCGGCTCGGTGATGAACGATCCGAGCAGCGGTCCAATCGTCAGGATCACCAGCCACCAGGCGGCCGGCGTACCTCCGCCGAGGGCCGCGACGCGGCTCAACGCGCCCTCTGCAAAGGTGACGACAGGCCGCGTGGACGCGAGCGCCATGATGACGACAACGAACAGCGGCTCCGTGTAGGTGACCGTGTCGTTGAGGTAGTGTGTGGCCTCGGTCCATCCGACGTGCAGCGAGATCGCGATGAGCAGCGGGATGACCCACAGGCCGAACACCACCTCGACCTCGCCGAGGAAGTGCAACACTCCCGCCATGACGCTCGGCGCCGGCGGCAGCCCGCTGGCGCGCGCCCGCTCGTCGTGCCGGTGCTGAACGCGCTGAGCAATCGCTGAGAATCGTGCAGCCGCGAATGTGTGCAGGATGGCCAGAGCGAAGATAGCTGTGGCGAGCGCGGCGAAGGGGTCGGCCTCCACCCGTAGCTGCAGCGTACGAAGGAGGCTGCCGTCGGGAGAAACCGGGTAGTTCGGGAGCGGTGTCGGGAACACGGCCTTACGTTAAAGCGTGAGGGGAGTGAGCTTCCACCTTAATTGCCTGACCCACCACCTGCCCCGCCCGCCCCGCCCGCCCGCAGTTGACATCGCCGGCACAAGGTGTTATTTCTCTCGCACTGTGCGAGAAAAATAACATATGCCGAAATCGCTGCATGCCGTCCTGACGCGCCGCGAACGCCAGATCATGGACATCCTCTTCCGCCGTGGCCGCGCCACCGCCGCGGAGGTCATGGAGGAGCTCCCGGGCGAACCGAGCTGCTCGACCGTCCGCACGCAGTTGCGCGTGCTCGAAGACAAGGGGCACGTGCGCCACGAGGAAGAGGGGCTCCGCTACGTCTACACGCCCGCCGTCGCTCGGACCGCGGCCCGGAAGTCGGCGCTGCGCCACCTGGTCGACACCTTCTTCGACGGTTCCGCGGAGAACGTCGTCGCCGCGCTGCTCGGCGGTGAAGGCGCGCGGCTGTCGGAGGATGAGCTGCAGCGGATCGCCGACCTCGTCGCCAGGGCGCGAAAGGAGGGGAAGTCATGAGCGTCCTGCTCGCCACCTCCCTCAAAGTGACAGCCATCCTGCTGATCGCGCTGGCTGCGCTCGGGCTGGTGCGAAGACAGTCGGCATCCACGCGTCACTGGATGCTGGCGACGGCGATCGCAGGGGCGTTGCTGGTGCCTCTGCTCGCCTCGATTGTGCCGTCCTGGCGGGTGCCGTCGGTTCGCGTGGCCGGACCGCAGGCGGAATCGCGCGTCGAGCTCAGCCTCGCCGCGGTGCCACCGTCCGCCGCGGGCCTGCCGTCACGACCCCGTCGCGACCGCCCGGGGGCGGCGCCGGAAACCAGCGTCGCCGCGGTTCTGATTACAGCGTGGATCGCCGGCACGGCGCTCGCGCTGGGCATGCTCGCGCTGGGACTTGCGCGGCTCGCGGCAATAGCCGCTTCGGCGCGGCCGGTGGGTACCGGGAGGTGTACCGAAATCGCACGGGAGGTCGCGAGCGGATATGGGCTGCGACGACCCGTGCGCCTGCTGTGGGGAGACCATCCGGCGATGCCGGTGACGTGGGGGCTCGCGAGACCGACCGTCATCCTGCCCGATGCGGCCCGGACCTGGTCAGATGACCGCCTGCGGGTGGTGCTGTGTCACGAGCTGGCCCACGTCCGCCGCGGCGACTGGGGCACGCAGCTCGCGGCCGAGCTGCTGCGCGCGATCTACTGGTTCAATCCGATCGCCTGGATGGCGTGCCGGCGCCTCAGGCAGGAGAGCGAGCACGCCTGTGACGATGCGGTGCTCAATGCCGGCGTGGCCGGCACGGCCTACGCCAGCCATCTGGTCGACCTCGCCCGCGCGTATTCGGCGGGCCGCCGCGGCTGGTCGCCGGCCCTTCCCGTTGCCCGGCCCTCCGGCCTCGAAAGGAGAGTTCGTGCCATGCTGAACGCGCATCTCAATCGGCACCCTGTCACGCCCGGGACCCGCCTGGCGACTGCCGCGGTGTTCCTCGCGCTTGCCGGATCGATCGCCGGTGCAGCCCTCTTCGCGCAGGGACCATTTGCGACCGTCGCAGGCTCGCTTTCCGATTCGATGCGCGGAGCGCTTCCCGGTGCCACGCTCGTCATCACCAACATCGGGAACAAGGCGAAGAACGAAGTGCGCAGCGATGGCAACGGGCGATACGAATTCGTGGGACTTCCTCCGGGCGAGTACGTGCTCGAGGCCAGCCTTCCAGGGTTCAGCGCTCACCGAACGCGGTTGGCATTGAATGGTCAACAGGTGGATCGGGACATCGTCATGGATGTCGGGACTCTCCAGGAAACCATCACCGTCACTGACGACGCCACGTCACCGCGTTTAGTGACCGTGGAGGAACTGGAGGCGATCGAACAACGGCGCGCGCGCCGGGCTTCGTCGCGCTGTCCGGCTACCGGCCCGTTCACAGGCAGCCCGGGTGGCGTGCCCGTTGGCGGCAACATCCGAGCGCCGTGGAAGCTCCGTGACGTGCGGCCGATTTACCCCGTGGCGTTAAAGGAGGCAAAGGTTGGAGGGGTCGTCGAGCTCGCAGCGCGTATCGGCACGGACGGATCGGTCGTCGAGGTCAGAGGGACAGACGCGTCAGCGCATCCCGAGCTGGTCAGCGCCGCCATCGACGCGGTCCGCGAGTGGCGCTTCGACGAGACGCTGTTGAACTGTGTGCCCATCGAAGTGTCGATGACGGTGACCGTGAGCTTCAAACCTCGTCAGTGAGGCAGGCGGAGACCGCAAGGAAAAGCTCACCTAGTGGAAAGCGGTGGC
>DATDHP010000305.1:0-13392 GCA_036521515.1 Vicinamibacterales bacterium | reverse complement strand
GATCTTCGCTACTAGATGCGCGGGCGCCGTGGCGCCCGCGCCTAAGACAGATCCTAAGGCGGACGATCAGAAACTTGCTTCATCTGTCACGACTCAGGCCTTAGGAGATGTCTAGCGTGACGGTTTGACGTCCGTCCCCTCGCCGCCGTAGCCCATGTCGACGCCGGCGGCGCCGTCGGGGTCGACGTTCAGGTCGCCCAGGCCCGTGCTGCGGCGTTCCTCGACCTGGTGGCCGATGCCTGCGCGTGCACGACGCGCGGCGCTGACTCGACGACCTGTGACGTACGAAATACCCACACAAGTGGGCTCCGATCCAGACATCTCCTAAGGCCTGAGTCGTGATAGATGAAGCAAGTTTCTGATCGTTTCGCCTTAGGATCTGTCTTAGGCGCGGGCGCCACGGCGCCCGCGCATCTAGTAGCGAAGATCCGCCGATCCACTCGTCGGTTTGAGGCGGAGCTTCGCTACTGTCCCGTCCAATGGTTCGCGAAACAAGTCGCGGAGAAGACGAACCACGGAGGCTCAGAGGCACAGAGGACAGAAACGCCAACGAAAATGGTTCTCTGTGTCTCAGTGTCCCTGTGGTTCGTGGCCATCGACATCTGCCGCGCATTACTGTGACACCACACTAGACGAGCGCCGCGCGCGCGCGCCCGGCGTCGGCTTCGCCGTCGGCGGCGAGCACAGCGCGCTCGTTGGCCACGCGCGCCACGTAGGAGGCGTCGGACAGACTGCCAAGATTGATGTCGACGTTCATCCCCGCGCCGCGCAGCGCCGCCGCGAGCAGTTCGACGGCGGCGCCGATGTCGCTCCTGGCGTTCCGGTTGCCGGCGGTCGCCACGACGACCGCGCCGCGCAACGCCTGCTGGCAAACGCGCATTGTTTCGAGCGGCACCTCAGTGGCCTCCGTCAACGCCGACTGGATCGCATCACGACGCGCCTGCTTCTCCGCATCGTTCGCCTTCGGCAGCTTGTACGCGGCGACGACCGCCTTGTAGGCGTCGCTGTCGCTGTCGATCAGGTCGGTCAGTTCGTCCCGCCGCGGACGCAGGCGCGACGCCGCGTCAGCAAGGTCCGCGGTTTCCTCGGGGGCGCCGGTCCTGGTCCTGGTCATGTCGGCGACCATGATCAGCAGCGATACCCCGAGTGCGCCAGCGAGCGCCGAGGCGGAACCGCCGCCGGGCACTGGATCGTTCGACGCGAACGCGTCCAGCAGGTCGACAAGCGCCAGTTCGACGAGAGGCCTCTCGATCATGACGCCCACGTTACTACCTTGCCCCGCTTGATGACCATGCGCACCGTACTCGCGCCGACTCGAAGCACGTCCGCGAGGTCCCCCTCGACGACGACCGCGTCCATCAGCTTGCCCGGTTCCAGGCTGCCGACCGACCCGTCCCGACCGATCGACCATGCCGCGTTCAGGGTGGCTGCGATGAGCGCCTCCTCGAGCGTCATTTTCATCGCAAAGCAGGCGAGTGTCATCGCAAACGGCATCGAGGGAGAGTAGCCGGCGCCCGGGTTGACGTCGCTCGCCAGCGCCACGGGCACACCAGCGTCGATCAGCGCGCGGGCCGGTGCGTAACGCCCGAGCCCGAGGTAGAACGCGGCAATGGGCAGCAACGTGGCGCAGACATTGGCCGACAGCAGGGCGGCCATGCCGCGCTCGTCCACGAAGAGCAGGTGGTCCGCAGATCGCGCGCCGACCGTCGCGGCCACGAGCGAGCCACCGCTCGACGCGAACTCGTCCGCGTGGATGCGCGGTCCGAGCCCGACGCGGCGGCCGGCCGTTAGGACCGCGGCAGACTCTTCCGGAGTGAAGACGCCCTCTTCGCAGAAGACGTCACACCATTCCGCGAGCCCTTCCTCCGCCACGCGCGGCAGCATGTCGTCGATCACCAGCGACAGGTACTCCTGCCGGCGCGATCGATAGTCCACCGGAATCTCGTGCGCGCCCATGAACGTGCGCACCAGGTCGATCGCGTGTTCCCCGTCCAGCCGGCGGAGTGCGCGGAGCTGCCGCAGCTCGGACTCGGTGGTCAACCCGTAGCCGCTCTTGGCCTCCGCGGTCGTCGTGCCGCACGCGAGCATCTCGTCGAGCCGCGCGCGCGTCGACTCAACGAGGTCGTCCTCCGAGGCCGCTCGCGTGGCCTCCACGGTTCGGACGATGCCGCCGCCCGCGGCCGCGATCTGCTCGTAGGTGGCGCCGGCCAGCCGCCGGCGCAGCTCGTCGCGCCGGTCGCCGGCGAAGCACACGTGTGTGTGGGGGTCGACGAATCCTGGCACGACCGTGCAGCCGCGCGCATCGATGCGGGTGGCCCCGTGCCGCACCTCGATGGAACGGGCAAGAGCCGCGCGCGGGCCGGCATAGACAATGACGCCCTCGCGGCTGGCGACGACCGCATCGCCCAGCGCAGAGATCTCGCGTTGCGCGATGCCCCGGCGTGGCGCAGGGCCGGCGCACGTGGCCACGACCGTGGCGTGCTCAATGAGGAAGTCGGCTCGCTGCATGCGTGGCATCGATGCCGGTTATCCGGACACGCTTCGTACGGCTGCGCTCGCCGGCCATGATGGTCACCGCACGCGGCGCCACGCCGAGCGTCTCGGCCACGACGTCGATCAGCTCCGCATTGGCGGCGCCGTCGACGGGTGGCGCATTCAGCCGTATGAGCAGGGCGCCGTCCCGCGTGCCGGCCACGCCCGACCGTCCCGCGCGCGGGATCACGCGCACGGTGAGGACAACACCGCCCGCGGTGGACTCGATCACGCCTGCGGTCTGTCCATGTCGAGGAGAATCTTCAGCGCGGGCGTGGTCGATGCGGCGTCGAGGGCTTCGCGGCCCCGCGACAGGTCGAAGCGGCCCGAGATGAGCGGCAGCACAGAGACGTGGCCGCTCTCGAGCGCCAGCAGGGCCTGGTCGAACGGGCCGCACCGCGACCCGACGAGGGTGACTTCGTCCACGACGATTGGCGCCAGCGCCAGCGTCTGCGTACCCGCCATCGTGGTCTTCAGAACGACCGTGCCGCGCGGCCGCACGAGCGTCAGCGCCGTCGGCAGGCCAGTTGCCGATCCGGTGCAATCCACCACGATGTCGGCCCTCGGCTCGGGAGACACTTCCGCCAGCAGTGCCGTTTCGATGCCGAGCGATTGCAACAGGGCGAGCTTCGACGGGTGTTTCCCCACGGCCAGGAGATGGTTCGTCACGCCCGCGAGCACCTGCGCGCACAGGTTGCCCAGCCGGCCGTCACCGAGGACGACGACGCGATCCCGGCGGTGGACGTGGAGTTGCGCGGGAATCTGGAACGCGGCGGCGACCGGCTCGGTGAACACCGCCGCGTCGGTGGGGATCGAGTCCGGCACGACGTGGAGGTTCCGCTGGGGCACCGCGACGAAGTCGGCGAATGCGCCGTCGTGGTCGCGTATACCGATGACCGAGCGGTGCGGACAGTGGCTGGCCCGGCCCGACAGGCAGACGTCACATTCCCAGCAACTGCAATTGATCTCTCCGACGACACGAACCCCCTCGAACGGGCCGTCCTGGGCCACGCCCACGAACTCGTGGCCGAGCACGCCGCGAAACCCGGCGTAGCCGCGCATCAGCTGCAAATCGGTCTCACAGATGCCGGCGCACAGGACGCGGACCGGCACCTCGCCGCGGCGAAGCACCGGCTCCGGCTTATCGCTGCGCAGGACGACGCCGTCCTGCTCGAGGGTCAGTGCACGCATGGGCGCCCGCAAAACTGTACTTGATCCCTGTCGGCGCGTGCACACGGGAGGTCCGGCTTCTGGCGGTATCTGGTTGTACGTGATAGGGTTACGGGGAGGAGCGGACGCGGACGCGGAACCGGTTGACGAACCGGCTCCGCTTCGCTGAGACTGGCGCGCAACAACAAGAGGGCTTCCCGAGCTTCCCATGACCAAGATGCTATCTGTCGCGATCTGGGTTGGAATCGCAGTGTGCGGCGCCGGCGCCTTTGGCGTCCTGGCCTTGTCGCGTGGCGAAACGATCAGCGCCGGGTGGCTGGTCGTGGCCGGTGTGTCCACGTATCTCGTCGCCTACCGCTTCTATTCGCGGTACCTGGCCTACACCGTATTCGGCCTCGATGACCGGCGCGCGACGCCCGCTGAACGGCTGAACAACGGGCGGGACTTCGTGCCCACCAACAAGTGGGTGGCGTACGGCCATCACTTCTCGGCCATTTCGGGCGCCGGTCCGCTGGTGGGCCCGACGCTCGCCGCGCAGTTCGGGTTCCTGCCGGGGACGATCTGGCTCATCGTGGGCGTGGTGCTCGGCGGCGCCGTGCAGGACATGATCATCCTGTGCGCATCGATACGGCGGGACGGCAAGTCGCTCGGCCAGATGGCCAAGGAAGAGGTCAATCGCGTGGCCGGCATCGCCGCGATGATCGCGATCTTCGCGATCATGATCATCCTGCTCGCCGTGCTGGCGCTCGTGGTCGTCAATGCGCTGCGCGACAGCCCATGGGGGTTGTTCACGATTGCCGCGACGATCCCGATCGCGCTGCTGATGGGCGCCTGGATGAACAATATCCGTCCAGGCAAGGTCATCGAGGCCACGGCGATCGGCGTGGCCCTGCTGCTCACGGCGCTCGTGGGCGGCCAGTACGTGGCGGAGCATCCGGCGTGGGGCGTGATGTTCACCTGGTCGGGCACGGACCTGACCTGGGCCGTCGTCATCTACGGCTTCGTGGCGTCGGTGCTGCCGGTCTGGTTGCTCCTGGCGCCGCGCGACTATCTGTCGGCGTTCCTGAAGATCGGCACCATCATGGTGCTCGGCGTGGCGATTCTGCTGCTGATGCCGGCGCTGAAGATGCCGGCCGTGACGCAGTTCATCGATGGCACGGGCCCGGTGTTCGCCGGCAAGCTGTTTCCGTTCGCGTTCATCACGATCGCGTGCGGCGCGATCTCAGGGTTCCACGCGCTCATCTCGAGCGGGACCACTCCGAAGATGGTCACGCGCGAGAGCGACGCGCGGCTGATCGGTTATGGCTCGATGCTCACCGAGTCGCTCGTCGGCCTCATGGCGATGGTGGCGGCCGCGACCCTCGATCCAGGCGTCTACTTCGCGATGAACGTCGGCCCTGCGGTGATCGGCAGCACGGCGGAGAGCGCGTCGCAGGCAATCGCGCAGTGGGGCTTCGTGCTGCGGCCGGAGCAGATGAACGAGCTCGCAGCGCAGATGGGCGAGTCCACTCTGCTGTCGCGCACCGGTGGCGCGCCCAGCCTGGCCGTCGGCATGGCCGGGATTCTCGGAGGCGTCTTCACAGGGGGCGGCCTGGCTCTCTGGTATCACTTCGCCATCCTGTTCGAGGCGGTCTTCATCCTGACCACCATCGACGCCGGCACGCGAGTGGGCCGCTTCATGCTGCAGGAGCTGCTCGGCCACGTCTACGCGCCGCTCGGCCGCACGTCGTGGTACCCGAGCATCATCATCTCGTCGGCCCTCGTCGTGGCCGGGTGGGGTTACTTCCTGTACCAGGGGGTCGTCGATCCGCTCGGCGGCATCAATTCGCTCTGGCCGCTGTTCGGCATTGCAAACCAGCTCCTGGCAGCGGTGGCCCTCTGCGTCGCGACGACCATCCTCGTGAAGATGGGCAAGTTGCGGCACGCGTGGACCACGCTCCTGCCGCTGACGTGGCTGGCCGCGGCGACGCTCACCGCCGGGTACCAGAAAGTGTTCTCATCCGATCCTGCACTCGGCTTCCTGGCGCACGCCCGGTCGCTCGCGAACTCGACGAACCCGAACGCCGCGCGGATGATCTTCAACGATCGGGTCGACGCCGTGCTCGCTTTGTTCTTCATGGTCATCGTCGTGGTGGTGATCCTGGCGTGCGCGCGGGAATGGGTTCTGATTGCCATGAAGAGGAAGGCGGCGCAGGTGCACGAAGCGCCGTACGTGCCGACGCGGCTGACGACCGAGCCGGCGCACGTGTAGGTTTTTATCGGGATTCGGGATTCGGGATTCGATCGCGAATCCCCGAACCCGAATCCCCGAATCCCGAACCGCGAACCCCGAATCCCGAACTAAGCGGACTGCGTGGCGGGCTCCACGGCCGGGCGATGCGGCACCACCCGGTGCTCGCGCTCCTTCTGATCCTGCTCGCGCACGAAGTCGAGCGTGCCCTGGAGCGCCGACACGCAGGCTTCGATGTTGGCCTGCACTTCGCGACGCTTGAGCTTGAGGGCGTCGATCTCGCGGGTCGAGTCCTCGACGCGCGCCTGCGCCTTCTGGACCATCAACTGCACGCGCCCTTCAGCCTCGCGGAGCAGGCGTGCCGCTTCCTTTTCCGCATTCTCGCGCATGTCGTCGGCGACCTTCTGCGCGCTGATCAGCATGTTCTTCATGCTGCCTTCGAGCTCGCGGTACTGGGTGAGCGACGCCTCGAAAACCGCGATCTGCTGCCGGAGTCGATCGTTTTCGCGCAGCGCGTGTTCGTAGTCCGACGCGGCCTCCTCGAGGAACGCCGTGACCTCCGTCTTGTCGAAGCCGCGCATGGCCGAGGCGAAGCGCGCCTGCCGCATGTCGATCGGCGTCACGCTCACGTGGCGCTCGGGCGCCGGCAGGCGGCGGGCATCAGGGTTCGGCGAAACGAGCGGCGCGACGGTCTGCTGCGCGGCGTGATTCGTGCTGTCCTCAAGGTTTAACATGTCGACTCCCGAAAATTGCCGTTCCCACCCGCACCATCGTGGCGCCTTCCTCCACGGCTACCTCGAAGTCCCCGCTCATGCCCATCGACAGCTCGCGGAGCAGCGGGGCGGGAACGCCGGCAGTGAGCCACCCGTCGCGAAGGTCGCGCAGCCTGCGAAAATACGGGCGCGCGTCCTCGGGCGTCTCCGGTATGGGCGGCAGCGTCATCAGCCCGACCACCCGGGCGGCGCGACATGCGGCCGCGGCGTCCATGAGCCGTGGCACCTCGTCGGGGGGCACGCCATGCTTGGTCGCTTCGCCCGCGAGGTCCACCTGGATCAGCAGCTCCGGAGTCCGCCCCGATTCGTCTCCCGCCGCATCGAGCCTGTGGAGCAGATCGACGCTGTCGACGCTGTGAATCGTGGCGAACGCCGGCCCCGCTTTCCGGGCCTTGTTGGTCTGCAGGTGGCCGAGGAGGTGCCACCTGATCTCTAAGTCGGCCGAAGCGGACATTTTCTGTAGGACTTCTTGGACACGGTTCTCGCCGAAGTCCCGCTGCCCGGCGGCATAGGCCTCCCGTATGAGGGGCAGAGCAAAAGTCTTGGAGACCGCGACGAGCGTAACGGAGGAGGGGTCCCGGCCGGCCGACCGGGCCGCGGCGGCAATCCGCCCGCGGACCTCGGTCAGCCGATCGGCAATTGACAAGTTACTTGGGCAGCTGCGTCAGGAAGGCCTTGACCTCCGCTGCCTTCGGGCCGTTCGGGTCCGCCTTCAGGTAGCCCTCGAACGCCTCGCGCGCCTGCGGGATCTGGCCGAGGTTCAGGTTGGCCATCCCGAGCTGGTAGTGTGCCATCGCCATGTTCGGGTCGGCCTTGACGGCGGCCTCGAACTGCTCCTTGGCTTCGGCAAACTTGCCGGCGTTCCAGAGGATGACGCCCTGGTTGAACGTCGCTTCCGCCGTGGCCCCGCCGCCGGCTCCGCCCGACATCGATGCCGCCTTGGCACTGGCCTCGGCCGCGAGGTCGAACTTCTTCTGCGCGTTGTAGACGTTTGCCAGGCCCGTGAACGCGTCCGGCGCGTTCGGCCTCAGCTCCGCCACCTTCTTGAAGGCGGTCTCGGCCTCGGCGTACTGCTGCTTCTTCGTGTAGATGACGCCGAGGTTGTAGTAGCAATCGGCGCAGGTCGGGATCTTGACGGTGATCTCCTGAAACTGGCGGATCGCCTCGTCATCGTTGCCAGCCTTCATGGCGGCGATCGCACCTTGGGCGAGGGTCTGCAGCTCGGCTTGCTGCTTGATCTGCTCGGGCGTCATGCCGCTGGTGGGCGTGAGCTGGAACGACAGCTCTGACGGGCGCCCCTGGGTGACGTTCGCCTCGAGCACCTGTTTCAGGTTGTCCTTCGTCACCGTTACGTTGTAACGGCCGGACGCGAGGCCCACCTGCAGAAACTCGCCCTGGCGATTGGTCTTCGTCTGCGCCTTCCGGTTGGCTTCGACGGCTTCGATGGTCACGACGGCGCCCTCGACCGGCTTGCCCATCGCATCGACGACCTTCCCCCTGACGAGGCTCTGGGCCAGTGCGGGGACGGAAACCGCCAGCACGACAGCGAGCGCAAGTGCGCCGCGGATCAGATTGGTCCGCATGAAAAAGCCTCCGGAATCAGCTGGACGTTGTACGAAGCCCCGGGCCGCACGGCCCAGTTAAGCGTTGCTAGCCGTGCTTGCCTGGCCAAACTTGCAAAAAGCTCGACTTGGCCAGGCAACCACGGCTTAGGCGCGGCCGCTCGCGGCCGCGCAATCTAGTAACGAAGGTTTGCCGTTGCCGACACCCGGGTCTTTACAGGTCGGTTTTGGGGCAAAGCTTCGTTACTTGAGTAGTTTACATGAAGAAACGTTCCACTGCGTCAAGGTCGTGCGTGATCGGTGCCGGTGGCAGCGATTCGAGGAAACGCCGCCCGTAACCCATTGTCCGGAGACGAGGATCGAGCACTGCGAGCACGCCGCGGTCCGTGCGGTGCCTGATGAGCCTGCCCAGCCCCTGCTGCAGTGCCAGGATGGCAAGCGGTACCTGGTAATCCGCAAACGCATCGCCGCCGCTGGCGTTGACCGACTCGATTCGCGCTGCCGTGATTGGCTCTCCAGGCGATGCGAAGGGCAGCTTGTCGATGATCACGCAGCTCAGGGCGTCGCCCACCACATCCACGCCCTGCCAGAAGCTCGACGTGGCGAGCAGCACGGCACTCGGCGTCGATCGGAATTGCTCGATGAGCGTCGAGCGCGGCGCAGTTCCCTGCACGAAGACCGGGTAGGGCACGGCCATCTCCACGAAGCGCTGCACGCTGCGCAGCACGGCGTAGCTGGTGAACAGCACGAAGGCGCGCCCGCGCGAGCGCGTGAGCAGCTCGATCGTCTCGCGCGCGGCCGCCTCGGCGAACGACGGCGCCTTTGGCGGGGGCATGCGGCGTGGAAGATAGAGCAGCGCCTGGCGCGTGTAGTCGAACTCCGACGCCACGCGGACTTCAGCAGCGCCGCCGATGCCGAGCCGCCCTTTCAGGTACGTGAACGAGCCGTCCACTGCGAGCGTGGCCGACGTCAGGACGGTGGCGCGCATGCGGGCAAACAGCGCCTCGCGCACGATGCGCGACACGTCGATCGGCGACGCGCGCAGGAAGATCCCCCGGCCGCGCATCTCGAGGTAATACACGTAGTTCGAGTCGTCGGCGCGCATCAGGAACCGGAGGTCGGTCCGAAGCTCGCCGGCCCGCCGCTGCAGCGTGGCAGCCGCCTCGGTGACGTCGGGGTTCGCGCCAGGCTCGCTGGACTTCGAGCGCAGGAGCGCGAACGTGGACTCCAGGCTCTCGAGGGTGCCGGCCAGCATCATGGCGCCCTCTCCGTGCTCGGCCATGGCTTCCGCCGTGTAGCGCAGGCGAGATTCACTCCCGCCGGTCGCGCCCGCCATGACCCGCGCCATCGAGAGGCCGGCGAAGAACATCCGCGAGCGTTCGCCTACCCTCGTCAGCTCCCGCCGGACTTCGTCGTCTCTGTCGCCAAACGGGCGGCTGGCGAGCAGGCGCTCACAGTCGCGCAGCAGGTCGTCCACGCGATAGTTGCTGAACATGAGGCCGAAGTACTGCGTGGCCACGTCCTCGAGCTGGTGTGCCTCATCGACGACGAGCGTCGGGCAGGACGGAATCACCTCGCCGTACTCGCCGCGCCGGACGGATGCATCCGCGCACAGCAGGTGGTGGTTCACGATGACCACATCCGACTCGGCGGCGCGCTGCCGCATGAGGGTGACCCAGCAGTCGCCCCAGCGCGGGCACTCGCTGCCGAGGCACGTCTCGGCGTCGGCGTTGATCTCCTTCCAGAGCGGCACGTCCTCCGGAAGATCGCCAAGCTCCGCCCGGTCCCCGGTCGGCGTCGCCGCCGCCCACTCCTTGATGATGGGCACGAACATGGAGCGCTCGAACGAGTCCTGGGACTGCTGGTAGGTCTCCCACCGATGCAGGCAGAGATAGTTGTTGCGGCCTTTCATCAGCGTTGCCTTGAACGGCACGCCGAGCGCTTCCTTCAGCGCGGGAAGATCCTTGAAGAAAATCTGCTCCTGCAGGTTCTTCGTGCCGGTGGAGACCAGCACGCGCTGGCGGCTGAGGATGGCCGGGATCAGGTAGGCGAGCGTCTTGCCCGTGCCGGTGCCGGCTTCGGCGAGCAGCGTGCCGCCCCGTTCGATGACGGCGGCCACCGCCGCCGCCATCCGCCGCTGCCCGTCGCGCGCCTCGTAGCCGTCGACGACGCGCCCGAGAGCGCCGCGCCTGGAGAATGCCGCGTCGACCGCGGCTAGGAGGCCAGTCGCTCGGGGTACAGAGGGAACTTCCGGCACAGCCGCTCGACCTCTTCTTTCACCATGGCGGCCACCCGGTCGTCGTCTGGAGTTGCAAGGACCCGGCCGATCATGCCGCCGATCTCGTCCATCTCCGCCTCGCGCATGCCGCGCGTCGTGATTGCGGGGGTGCCGATGCGGATGCCGCTGGCCGTCATCGGCGGGTTCTGGTCGAATGGAATCGCGTTCTTGTTGACGGTGATGCCCGCCTTGCCGAGCGCCGCTTCGGCCGCCTTGCCGGTGATGCCCTTGGAGAAGACGTCCACCAGCATGAGGTGGTTGTCCGTACCGCCGCTGACGATACGGTAACCCTGCGCGGCGAGGCTGGCGGCGAGACGCTGCGCGTTGGCGACGACCTGACGCTGATAGTCGCGGAAGGATGGCTCCATCGCTTCCGTGAAGCAGATCGCCTTGGCAGCCACGACGTGCATCAGCGGCCCGCCCTGCACGCCGGGGAACAGGGCGCGGTCGAGATCCTTTGCGTACTTCTCGCGCGAGAGCACGAGGCCCGAGCGCGGTCCGCGCAGCGTCTTGTGCGTCGTCGAGGTGACGAAATCGGCGTGTGGCACGGGGCTGGGGTGCACGCCGGCGGCGACCAGGCCGGCGATGTGCGCCATGTCGACGACCATCGACGCGCCAGTGCCCTGCGCGACGGCGCTGATGCGCGCGAAATCGATGACGCGCGGATAGGCGCTCGCGCCCACCATGATCATCTTCGGTTTGTGCTGGTGCGCGAGCCTCTCCAGCTCCTCGTAATCGATCCGCTCGTCGTCTTTGCGGACGCCGTATGGAACGATTGTGTAGAGCTTGCCGGAGAAATTGAGCGGGTGGCCGTGGGTGAGGTGGCCGCCGTGGGCCAGGTTCATGCCGAGCACCGTGTCGCGCGGGTTGAGGAGCGTGAAATAGACCGACATGTTTGCCTGTGCCCCGGAGTGCGGCTGCACGTTCGCATGCTCGGCGCCGAACAATTTCTTGGCGCGCGAAATGGCAAGCGACTCGGCCACATCGACGAACTCACAGCCGCCGTAGTAGCGCTTCCCCGGGTAGCCCTCGGCGTACTTGTTCGTCATCACCGAGCCGACGGCCTCGAGGATGGCGGTGCTCACGAAGTTCTCGGAGGCGATGAGCTCGAGCCCCTCCGCCTGCCGGCGCGTCTCGTTACGGATGGCCCCGGCAATCTCCGGATCGGTCTCGGTAAGGGGACGCTGCATCAACGAAAGGGTGAGTTCGGCCATAAGGAGTGAATTGTACTATCAGGGCTGAATGCACAGGGCACCAGGCGTGAAGGCCAGCGTCACGGTTTCGACCCGGGGCGAGGAGCGGGTTCGCCGGGGGCATCCGTGGATCTACCGCGCGGACGTGGTGGACGTCCAGGCCGCGGCCGGCGACATCGTCGAGGTGCTCGGGCCGAGGAATCGCACGCTCGGCTACGCGTTGTTCTCCGACCGGTCGCAGATTCCGCTTCGGATGTTGACGCGCGGCGACGCACCGGCGGACCAGTCGCTCGTCAGGACGCGGCTGGAGAACGCGATCCGCTACCGCGAGTCGCTCGGCATCGACGCGAACGCCTATCGGCTCGTCCACGGCGAGGGCGATCTGCTGCCGGCGATCGTCGTCGATCGCTATGGCGACTACGTCGTCGTGCAGGCCCTGTCCCAGGCGACCGATCGGATGCTGCCGGACATCACGCGGATGCTGGTGGAACTGCTCCAGCCTGCCGGCATCCTCGCGCGGAACGATCCGAAGGTCCGGACGCTCGAAGGACTGGAGCAGAAGGTCGAGGTCCTGCACGGCACCATCCCGGACTCCGTGGTGGTTCGCGAGGGGCCGGTCGAGTACGACGTCGATCTCCGGAAGGGTCAGAAGACGGGCCTGTTCCTCGATCAACGCGAGAACCGCCAGGCCGCGGCGAGGTACGCGCACGGCAGACTGCTCGATTGCTTCAGCTACAGCGGCGGGTTCGCGCTGCGCCTGGCCGGCCAGTGCGCGGAGGCGGAAGCGCTCGACATTTCGACCGACGCCGTCGCCAGAATTCGGGAGAACGCCGTCCGCAACGGCGTGCCGCACGTGCAGGCGCGCGAGGCCAACGTGTTCGACGAGCTGCGGCGGCTGGAGCGATCGGGCGCCCGCTACGACACCATCGTCCTCGACCCGCCAGCGTTCGCCAAGAACAAGGCGTCGATTCCCAATGCGCTGGCCGGATACAAGGAGATCAACCTGCGCGCGCTGCGCTTGCTGTCGCCCGGCGGCTACCTGGTGACGTGCAGCTGTTCGTACAACGTCAGCGAGGAGATGTTCGCCGAAATGCTCCACGAGGCGTCGGTCGACAGCCACACGCCTGTGACCATAGTCGAGAAGCGGATGCAGGGGCGCGATCACCCGGTGCTCGTGAGCGTGCCGGAGACCTACTACCTGAAATGCTTCATCCTGCGGCTGGTGGAGTGAACGTCGTCGGTGCAATCGCTCTCGCGCTTGTCGGTGCAAGCCCGGCTTCGCACTGTCGGTGCAAGCAGGCTCTGCACTATCAGTGCATCCCGCTGCGCGGTGTCGGTAAAAGCCCCGCGCGCTTGGCATCCTCGCACCGACGATCGAAAGTAGGCTTGCACCGACAATCGAAGCGAGCTTGCACCGACAGGCGAGCCAGGCGAGCAGGGTTTGCACCGACAGCGAACAAGCTAGTCGAGCGCCGGCGGCACGCGGCGCTTGGTGGCTTGTTCGAAGGCGTACGCGAGCTCGATGAGGCGCGGCTCGCTGCACGCCGTCCCGGTGAAGCTGACGCCGAAGGGAGCCGGCCTGGCGTCGAAGGCGGCGGGCAGCGGCGGCGTTGGCGCGTTCGGGATCGTGCCGAAGGGGACGATGATCGTCGGG
>DATDHP010000304.1:0-6202 GCA_036521515.1 Vicinamibacterales bacterium | reverse complement strand
GGCCACGTCGCGCAGTGCGCCCTCGGTCGTATCCGTGAGCAGCGAGACGCCGGCGAGCAGGTGCGCCATCCGATCGTCGAGCCGCTCGAGTGCGGCCTGGTGCTGCACGTGCATCCACACCAGTGCGCCAAGAATAAGGAGCGTCGCGCCCCCAACCGTCATCAACGTCAGCTGAATCGTCACCTCAGGCCTCCATCCACGCCATCCGCTCCGACGGGCTCACCACGTCGACGATGCGAATGCCATAGTTCCCACCAACGATTACGACTTCGCCGCGTGCCACCACGCGGTTGCTCACCATGACTTCGACCGGCTCGTCCGGAGAGCGGCCGAGATCGATCACCGACCCCGGACCCAGGCGCGTCAGCGTGCGCAGCGGCAGATCGGTCCGGCCGAACCGCACGACGACCGGCAAATCGATGTCGAGGATCACGTTGATCCGCGACTGGTCAATCTGGAGCGGCGTGGCCGCCGTTTCCTGGGGCTCCTGGTTCGTCTCGCTCATTGTTCGGCTCCTGCGAGCACCATCTCGGTGCCTACCGAGTTGCTCAACTGCTCGATGAGGACGGCCTTGGTGCCGCCTTCGCTGGTCAGGCGGCCGCTGAAGCGGCGAACGCCACCGACGTTGACCGCCACGGGGGCGTTGGCCGAGTGCCCGAGCGTCATGACGTCGCCCGGCTGCAGCGTGAGCAGCTCACGCGTCCCGATCTTGGTCTCGAGAATCGTGGTCACCGGCAGCGTGACGCGGCCGAGGTTCGCGTAGAGACGCGCCTCGTCCTGCGCCGTCGGCTGGCGCTGGGTGCGGTTCCACCCCTGCGTCACCTTCTCTTCCATCGTCTCGATAGCCGCCGCCGGAATCGAGATGCTCAGCATCCCGCGGCCCGGCCCGAGGCCCATGTCGAAGGCGAGCAGGATGACGACTTCGTTCGGCCCGGTCACCTGCAGCATCGACGGGCGCGTTTCGCGTCCCTGGATGCGGAAGCGCACATCGGTGATCCCGCGCCACGTTTCCGTCAGGTGCTCGAGGATCAGCTTGACCACCGCGTCCAGCACGTTCTGCTCGATCTCGGTCAGCGCGCGGTTCGGCGCCGGCGTGTCGCCGGTGCCCCCGAGCATGCGGTCCACCATCGCGAAGGCCACGGATGGATTCAGCTCGAGCGCGCCGACGCCATCGAGCGGCGCCATCGAGAGCGAATAGAACGCCGTCGGATCCGGCAGCGACATCAAGAACTCGGAGTAGGCGAACTGCTCGACCGACACGATGCTGACGTCGGTCATCGCGCGCAGGAACGCCGAGAGCGACGTCGACAGGTTGCGGGCGAAGCGGTCGTGCAGGAAGTGGAGCGAGCGCAACTGCTCCTTCGAGACGCGATCCGGCCGGCGGAAGTTGTAGGTGAGGACGTTGTCGGCAGCCGCCGACGCCGCGCGCGCGTCCTCCGTACGGTCGCGCCCCGAGGTCGCGGCGACCAGCGCGTCGATCTCTTCCTGGGACAGGATGCGGTTCACGATTCCAGGGGCTCCAGCCCGAGCGATTCCCGCAACAGGGTGCGAAGGCGCGACAGCGCCAGAGAACGAAGCTGCGACACGCGCGACTCACCGACGCCGATGACCTGGCCGATCTCGGCCAGCGTCAGCTCTTCCTCGAAATACAGCGCCAGGATCTGGCGTTCACGTTCCGGCAGCTGCTCGATCGCTTTCGCGAGGTGCGCCCGCAGTTCCTTGCGTTCGAGCTGCGTGACCGCGCCTTCGGTGGGGTCCACGCACAGCTCGAGACGCGACGACCCGTCCTCCGTGGGCGCGTCGAGCGAGCGGATGGCGCCGATGTCCAGCGTCCGCAGCTGCTCGATCGCCTTCGCGTAGTCGGGGAGGGTCATCCTCATCTCGGCGGCGATCTCCGCTTCTTCCGGCTCGCGATTGAGCCGGCGGCGGAGGTTCCCCATCGCCGAGTCCACGTCGCGCCGCATCCGGCGGAGCGAGCGCGGCGCCCAGTCGAGGTCGCGCAGCGAGTCGAGCATGGCGCCCTGCACGCGCCGCCGGGCGAACGCGTCGAACGGCACGCCCAGGCCCGGCTTGTAGCGCCCCGCGGCGTCGATGAGTCCGAGCACGCCGACGCTCACGAGGTCCGAGACCTCGACCTGCGACGGCAGGCGCATCGCCAGCCGCTGCGCCATGGTCTTGACGAGCCCGACGTGCTCCATCACGAGGCGATCACGGGTTTCCGTGGCGCTCTCGGCGGCGGGGGCAGCGGCGGCCATCCTGGTGGCGGCGGCGGCGCGAGCAGTGGCTACGCGCATTGGGGCACCTCTGTGACCGGAATGGTCCTTCCGGCGTCCGTGACGGGCCGCAGCCCCCGGCCGCGCGCCGGGTCCAGGCTCGCCATCCGGGCGGCCAGGATCCGGAAGCAGCGGCTCGCAGGCGCCTGCGGCATGTGCTCGACGACCGCGCGCTGCGTCACCACCGCGTCGCGGACCGCCGGGTCTTCGCTGATGAATCCGTAGTAGATGAGCCGTCGATTGAGGAACCGGTTCGCCGCGACGTCGAGCTGGCGGAACGCCAGGTTTGCTTCCTCTCCGTTGCGCACGTTGTTGACAACGATGCCGATCTCGAGCCCGGGCGATGCCGAGGAGAGCACCTTCGCCGTCGCATATGCGTCGACGATCGCGGCGGGCTCGACCGAGGTCACGAGAATGACGCGCCCGGCCAGCAGCATCGTCTCGACGACGTTGTCGGAGATGCCCGAGGCGGTGTCAATCAACAGGTAGTCCAGGCTGGCGCACACGGCGTCGAAAGCCGCCGACAGCACGTGCCGCTGCCCTGCCGTCAGCGCCGTGAGCGACTGCAGCCCCGAGCTGGCGGGCAGGATCTGCACGCCGCCGGGGCCCGAAATCATGATGTCCTGCAGCGTGGCCTCGCCCGCGAGGAGATGGCCGATGTGACGCTCGGGCGCGAGGCCGAGCAGCACGTCCACGTTCCCGAGGCCGAAGTCGGCATCGAGCAGGCCGACACGGTGTCGGAGACGCGCGAGCGCGACCGCAAGGTTCACGGCCACGTTGGTCTTCCCAACGCCGCCCTTGCCGCTGGCGACAGCCATCACGCTTGCGGGGCGCAGCGGCTTCACGCGACGGCTCCCTGGTGCGCATCGCCGGCGACCCACGTGGCAAGCGACGGGGCCGTGGCGCGCTCGAGATCCTCGGGAACGGCCTGACCCGTCCCGAGGTAGGAAATCGGCAACTGGCGGTCGCGCAGCAGCGCCACGATCGGCGCGAGCGACTCCGCCTCGTCCAGCTTCGTGATGACGAGACGCGAGGGGCGAGCATCCTGGAAGCGCTCGAGCGTGCGGCGCACGATCGCCGGTGGCGTGTTCGCGGCGAGCACGAGGTGCGTACGCACGTCCTTGCGGCCGGCCAGCACGCGCAGCATCTCGCGCGACACCTCGTCGGAGGCCGAGCGGCCGGCGGTGTCGAGCAGCAGCGGGCGCTTGTTTCCGCGCAGCGCCGACTCCAGCTCGCCCGGCGTGCGTGCGACCTTCAGCGGCGTCCCGAGAATGTCGGCGTAGAGGCGAAGCTGCTCGATCGCGCCGACGCGGAAGCCGTCGGCCGACACGAGGCCAAGCCGCTGTCCGTTCCGCGCACGCTCCTGCGCGGCGATCTTCGCGATGGTGGTCGTCTTGCCGACTCCCGGAGGGCCGACGAAGACCTCGACCGGCGCGAAGCCGTCGTCGTCGGCCGCGAGCGGCGCGAGCTGCAATTCGAGCGTCTCGCGAATCGAGTCGAGCGTGGCGCCGCGACGCTTGCTCGCGGGCAGCGCCATGGCCACGTCGCGCGCCAGCACCCCGTCGAGACCGGCGGCCTGGAGGCGCGCGGCGATCTCGTCGGTCGCCCGATCCGTCTTGCGGACCGGTTCCTCGACATGTCGGTCCACCGACATAGCGGGCCGCTCCGCCGCCGCGGTGACCTCGATGACACGGGCCCCGAACCAGCCGCGCACACCCTGCGCCGCCACCAGGCGGGTCGACAGGACGAGGGCGTCAGGACCGAGGTCCTCGCGCACGGCTCGAAGGGCTTGTTTGACGGTTTCCCGTCGGTATCTCTTCAAATGCATGTCAGTCGAGCGTCGCCACCGGGACGACATGGATGTGTGCGGGCACCTCTGCGTGTGACAGCACACCGAGGTGCGGAAGCACCCGCGCGAACAGCCGCCACAAGTGCGGCCGCAGCGCCGGCGAACACAGGAGCACGGGCTGTGCCATCGCCTGTTCGACGGCGCGGGCAATTTTGCTGGCAATTGATTGAGCTTTCTGCGGATCCAGGGCCAGCACCGCCCCCTGGTCCGTCCGGACGAGCGACCCCATGAGCTGCTCCTCCAGCGCGGGGGTCACGCCGATCACCGTCAGCTCGCCCTTCTCGTTCTGGTAGGCGCGGCAGATGGCCCGGCCGATGGACGCGCGGACGGCCTCGGTGATCGCATCGACGTCCTTGGTCACGGATGCCGCATCGGCAATGGCTTCGAGGATCGTGACGAGGTCGCGAACGGGCACCCGCTCGCGCAGCAGTTGCCGCAGCACCCGTTGGATCTCACCGAGGGAGACCACCTTCGGCACCAGCTCCTCGACCAGCTTCGGCGAGGCCTGCGCGACCGCGTCCACCATCTCCTTGACCTGTTGACGGCTCAGGAGATCGGGCAGGAACGACCGGATCGTCTCGGACAAGTGCGTCGAGAGCGCCGTCGTCGGGTCGACCACCGTGTAACCCGACGACGTGGCGGCATCGCGAAGATCGGCCGCGATCCAGACCGCGGGCAGTCCGAACGCGGGCTCCTGCGTCTGCACGCCATCGAGCGGCCGCGAGGCCGAGCCGGGGTTGATGGCCAGCAATCGCTCCGCGTACAGCTCGCCGCGCGCGACCTCCACGCCCTTGATCAGAATGCTGTACCCGCGCGGGCCGAGCTGCAGGTTGTCGGCGACGCGGACGGCCGCGACGACGACGCCGGTCTCGGTCGCGATCTGGCGCCGGATGGCGCGCACGCGGGTCAGCAGCGTGCCGCCCTGCTTTTCGTCCACGAGCCCGACGAGCGCGTAGCCGACTTCAACGGCCAGCGGATCGACCGCGGTGACGGTCTCCGGGCTTTCCGAGACGGGCAGCGCCTCGGCCTCCTCCGCCGCCGCTTCCTTCTCGGCGTCGCGAATCGAGTAGGCGGCAAACGCCAGCACCGCGGCGATGCTGAGGAAGGCAAACTTGGGCAGTCCCGGGATCAGCGCGAGAAACGTCAGGGCGGCGGCGGCGGCGGCCAGCGGCCGCGGCTTGGCCAGCAACTGCGTGGCGACTTCCTCGCCGAGGTGCGATTCCGAGGCCGCGCGCGTGGTGATGAGCGCGCCCGACATCGACACGAGCAGCGAGGGAATGGCGGTCACGAGACCTTCGCCGACCGTCAGGATGGTGTAGTGCTCGGCGGCCGTCGCGAGGTCCAGGCCGTGCTGCATGATGCCGATGATGAGACCGGCCACGATGTTCACGCCGGTGATGAGGACCGCAGCCATCGCATCGCGCTGGGTGAAGCGGATGGCGCCGTCCATCGAGCCGTAGAAATCGGCTTCCCGGCGGACGCGGTCGCGGCGCTCACGCGCTTCCTTCTCGTCGATCACGCCGGCATTGAGGTCGGCATCGATCGCCATCTGCCGGCCGGGCAGGGCGTCGAGCGTGAACCGTGCGGTGACTTCCGAGATGCGGACCGCGCCGTGGTTGATGACGACGAACTGGATGGCGATGAGGACGAGGAAGATCACGACGCCGACGACGAAGTTGCCGCCGACGACGAACTGGCCGAAGGCCATGATCACGTGGCCCGCGGCTTCCACCCCCTCGTGGCCGTGCATCAGGACGAGCCGCGTCGACGCGACGTTGAGCGACAGCCGAATGAGGGTCAGCAGCAGCAGCAGCGACGGGAAGACGGAGAACTCCACCGGCTGGCGAATGTAGATCGTCGTCAGCAGCAGGACGACCGCCAACGCAATGTCGACCGACAGCAGGAGGTCCAGCAGCAGCGGTGGCAGCGGCACCACCATGAGCAGGACGACCATCATGACGGCGGCGGGCGCCAGGAGGTGCGCTTTGTTGGTCTTCGTAACTGTGGCCATGATCTCAACGTTCCAGGCCGACCTGAAGGTCGGCCTCTACGAACTCTGGTAACGAACCTCTACGCTCGT
>DATDHP010000303.1:0-4186 GCA_036521515.1 Vicinamibacterales bacterium | reverse complement strand
TTCGCGGTCCTGGTCGAGGGGTATTTCGACTTCGCGCAGATCTATCAGGCGGGCTTTCGGGGTGTCGTGGCGTCGTGCGGAACCGCCCTGACGCCGCCTCAAGCTCAACAGTTGAGGCGCTTTACCGGCAAGGTCGTGCTCAGCTTCGACCCGGACGCCGCGGGGCAGGGCGCTGCGGCCAAATCGTGCGAAATGCTCGTGTCGGAGGGGTTCGAGGTGAACGTCGCCATACTGCCGGCGGGCGAAGACCCTGATACGTTCGTCCGGAATCGTGGCCAGGCCGGGTACGCCGAGCGGCTGAGGCAGTCGCGGCCCTACCTCGAATACCTGCTCGACCGGGTCGCCGCCAGCCACGATTTGAAGACCGACGAGGGCCGCGTCCGGTTCCTGTCGGAAATGCTGCCGATCGCGGGGAGGATCCCGGAAGCGGCGATGCGGGACCGGTTTGCGGACCGACTGGCTTTCAAGGCCGGGGTCACCGACGAACTGGTGCGGGCGGAGATCAGGAAAGCCGCTGTTCTGAAACAGCCCACGCTGCCGCGGCGGGAGACTCCGAGCTTCGGGCAGGTTACCAAGGCGGAAAAGGGGCTGATCTGGTGGTTGGTCCACGAGCCGACGCCCGCGTTGGCTGCCATGGCGGCGTTGGAACCACAAGATTTGGAAGGTCTGGCGGCACGGTCGGTGCTGGATCTCGCGCAGAAACTGAACGAAGATAGTGGATTCGCTCCATCGACGCTCCTCGGGCGTCTAAGTATGGTGGAGGCCCAGCTGGTCACGGGGATTGCAAGCGAGCCGATGCCTCCCGCCCTCTCCGTGGACTCCTGTGTTCGCGCGTTCCGGAAGGCCCGCTACGAGCGGGAGCGCGCGATGGTTCGGCGGGAGATTGAGCGGCTTCAAAGCGCAGGCCGCGCGGACGACCACGAAATCAATGTGCTGCTCGCCAGGAGCGGAGACCTGGGCCGCATGATTCAGGCGCTGGTCATATCGGAGGAATAGTCTTGTCGATCGAAGAAAAATACGACGAAGTGCGCCAGCTGATTAACGTCGGCAAGGAGAAAGGGTATCTCCTGTACGACGAGGTCAACGAGATGCTTCCGTCGGAGATCACCTCCTCGGAGGAGCTCGATGATCTGTTCAACGCCTTCGGCAGCGCCGGGATCGAGGTCGTCGACTCCGACAAGGCGTATCGCGCCGACAAGGACTTCGATCGAGACGGCTCGGAAGACGGGCCGGAGCTGGACCTTACGCCGGGCGCACTCGACAAGACCAACGACCCGGTCCGCATGTACCTCCGCGAGATGGGCACCGTGCCGCTGCTCACACGCGAAGGCGAAGTCGCCATTGCCAAGCGCATCGAGCGCGGTAAGCTCGCCGTCATCAAGTCGATCTCCCGCACACCGACGATTGCCAGGCGCATCCTCGTGATGGGCGACCAGCTCCGCGCCGGGGAACGTACCATCCGCGAGCTCGTGATCTTCACCGACGAGGAGATCACGGACGAAGTGATCCAGGAGCGCGCCGAGGAGGTCCTCGGGCAGATCGAGGCGGTCAGACGGACGCGCTTCAACTTCGTCAAGCTCAATGAGAAGACGGAGGAGACGCCGAAGAAGGACAAGCGGAAGTACAGGCGCGCGCGCTGGAAGTCGCTGCGCGCCCGCATCGAGGTGTCGCGGGCGATCCGCCGGATCGAGTTCACCGAGACGATCAAGCGCCGTTTGATCGACGAGGTGAAGGACGCGGTCGACGCGGTGCAGCGCGTGCAGCGCGAGGCCGACAGCGTCGACCGCTTCCTCAATCCCAGGGTCAAGGCCAAGGCGCCGAAGCTGAAGGAAGAGGACAAGAAGAACTTCCTCAAACGGCTGAAGGACCTGAAGACGCAGGTCAAGCAGATGACCGACGACCTGGAGGAGACCCCGGAGCGGCTCCGCCGGACGATCGAGGTCATCCAGCGCGGCGAGGCGCAGGCCGAGCAGGCAAAGAAGGAGCTGGTGGAGGCCAACCTCCGTCTCGTCGTCTCCATCGCGAAGAAGTACACGAACCGCGGGCTCCAGTTCCTCGACCTGATCCAGGAAGGGAACATCGGCCTGATGAAGGCAGTCGACAAGTTCGAGTATCGCCGCGGCTACAAGTTCTCGACGTATGCGACGTGGTGGATCCGCCAGGCGATCACGCGCGCGATTGCCGACCAGGCGCGGACGATCCGCATCCCGGTGCACATGATCGAGACGATCAACAAGCTGATCCGCACGTCGCGTGCGCTCGTGCAGGAGCTCGGCCGCGAGCCGACCTCTGAAGAGATCGCCAAGCGGATGGACATCCCGGTCGCCAAGGTCCGCAAAGTCCTGAAGATCGCGCAGGAGCCGATCTCGCTCGAAACGCCCATCGGAGAGGAGGAAGATTCGCATCTGGGCGACTTCATCGAGGATCGCAACATCGTCTCGCCCGCCGAGGCGGTGATTAACCTGAACCTCAAGGAGCAGACCGAGGCGGTCCTGAAGACGCTGACGCCGCGCGAAGAGAAGGTGATCAAGATGCGCTTCGGCGTCGGCGACGGCAGCGAACACACGCTCGAGGAGGTGGGGCAGAATTTCGCGGTGACCCGCGAGCGCATCCGCCAGATCGAAGCCAAGGCGCTGCGCAAGCTGCGGCATCCGTCGCGGAGCCGGAAGCTCAAGGCCTTCCTGGAAGGTCGCACGTAATTCATTCGCGAGCGGTGATTCGTGATTCGTGATTGACGGCGCCGGACGCTCCAGCGACGGCGAGGTTGGTCGTAAGCCGAACATGAAAATCGCCAATCACGAATCGCGAATCACGGATGATTTGCGGGCCCGTAGCTCAGCGGTTAGAGCGGCCGGCTCATAATCGGTTGGTCCCAGGTTCGAATCCTGGCGGGCCCACTCATGAAGCAATGCTCAATGCCCAATGCTCAATGCCCAAATGAAAAGCATCGCCGCGTTGGGCTTTGGCCATTGGGCATTGGGCCTTGGCCATTGATCCGGTGATGCTCCCCGACCTCGACCGCCTGATCAAGCTCCAACACCTCGATTCCAGGATCCACGACGCGCGGCAAACGATAGCCGGACAGCCACAGCGCCTCGCCGCCACTGAGGCGCGTCTCGCCGACGCGCAGGCGGCGTTGGAAACCACGCGCCACCGGCTCAAACACTGCCACGACGCGCGCCGCGCCCTGGAAAAGGACGCTGCCCTCTACCAGGGCCGACTCACGAAGTTCAAGGACCAGCTCTCCGCCGTCAAGACCAACCGCGAGTACACCGCCATGCAGCATGAGATCGCCACCGCGCAGAGCGAGCTCGGCGCAGCCGAGGAAAAGGTCCTCGAGCGCATGATGGAAGCCGACGCGCTCGAGGCCGAGGTGAAGCAGGGCGAGGCGGCGCTCGCGGCGCAGCGGCGGCAGGCCGAGGCCGAGAAGAAAGAGCTCGCCGAGGAGCTCGCGACGCTGCAGGAGTCGCTCACGAAAGCGTCGGAGTCCCGCGCCGCGCTCCTCAAGGAACTCGAGCCGCGGCTCGTCGCGCTCTTCGAGCAGGTCGCGAGGGCGCGTAAAGGCGTGGCGCTCTGCAGCGCCACCCGCGACGGGCTCTGTTCGGTGTGCCACGTGCGGCTTCGCCCGGCGGTGTTCCAGCAGGTCCGACACAACGACACAATCGTGCAGTGCGACAGTTGCCAGCGGATCCTTTACTACGTGCCTCCCCCGCCTCCCGTCGAGCACCCGATCGTGCGCACGTGACCGCCGTGACCCAGCCTTCCTTGTTCGGGCCCGCGGGCGGCAGATCCGCCACCGCGAACATCGATGGCGGCTCGCGCGGCAACCCGGGCCCGGCGGGATACGGCGTTCACATCCAGCACGACGACGGCACCAGCGTCGAGCTAAAGGAATCGCTCGGCATCGCCACCAACAACGTGGCCGAGTACAGCGGCCTGCTCGCAGCGCTTCGCTGGGCCGCCGGACACGGCGTCAAGGCGCTCCACGTCAGATCCGATTCGGAGCTGCTGGTGAAGCAGATGAAAGGTGTCTACCGCGTGAAGAGCCCCGGGCTGCAGCCGCTCTACGAGGAAGCGCGCGCGCTGGTGCGGCGGATCGGTCGCGTGACGTTCCAGCACGTGCGGCGCGAGCTGAACAAGGATGCGGACCGCCTCGCCAACGAGGCCATGGACCTGGCCGCAGCAA
>DATDHP010000302.1:0-1812 GCA_036521515.1 Vicinamibacterales bacterium | reverse complement strand
GATCTCCGAGAGCGCGGCTTCGGCGAGCCGATCGCCCGACGTCCGGATGACGACGATCTCGCACGCCACCCGCGTGCGCTCGCGCAGGAGGTCCGCCACGCTGCGTGCCTGGAACAACGCGAGCTGGCTGCCGCGCGTGCCCAGTTTGAAGGTTTCCATCTTCAGGGCGAAGGCCTTTCACTCCCACGGGCCATGGAGACACGGAGGCACGGAGATCGGATGTATCTCAGGATCTTAGTATCTGCAATGGAATCGAGAATACCTGGATCCGAAGATCATCTAACTCCGTGTCTCCATGCCTCCGTGGCCCGTGGGAGTGAAGATCACGTCAATCACCGGGACGTTCTGGCCGGATGGTTGCCGAAGGGCCGTGAGGGGCTGGGCGTTGCGAGTCCGGCGCGTCATCCTCGCGCAGGCGGAAGAGCCGGTTCACCGCTTCCGTATAGGCGACCTGCGTTTCCTCGTCCGGCAGCGCCTTGAGCTGCTCGGTGGGTTCGATGAGCAGTTTTTCGACGATCAGCCGCGTCACCTCATCGACCCGTGCTCGCCCGTCCGGCGGCAGCCCGGCGAGCTTTCCCTCGAGACGCTGCAGCTCCGCCCGGCGGATTGCGTCGAACCGCTGGCGCAGCGCGACCACGGTCGGGATTGCCGCGCGTGACCGCTGCCATGCCGTGAACCGCGCCAGCTCCTCCGAGACGATCGCCTCGGCGCGCGCGATCTCCGCGCCGCGCCGCGACATGTTCTCGTCGACGGTGCTCTGCAGGTCGTCGACGTTGTACAGGAAGACCTGCTCGATGTCTCCGACCGCCGGCTCCACGTCGCGCGGGACGGCGATGTCGATGATGAACAGCGGATCGGGGCGGCGCCCGGTCACGGCTTCGACGTGTGCGCGCGTGAGGATCGGACGCTGCGACCCTGTCGCGGTGATCAGGATGTCCGCCCTGGCGAGGGCGGCCGTCATCTCGGTCCAGGGCACCGCCTGTCCCGCAACCGCCGCCGCGAGCGCCTCCGCGTGCGCCGGCGTGCGGCTGGTAATCGTGATCTCCGCGACGCCGTGCGACCGCAGGTGCTGCGCCGTCAACGTGCTGATCTCGCCCGCGCCAACGACCAGCACGCGCCGGCCGTGGAGGCGCCCGAAGATCTTGCGCGCCAGCGCCACGGCCGCATAGCTGATCGACACCGCTCCCTCCCCGAGCGCCGTCTCCGTGCGCACGCGCTTGCCGACGCCGAACGCCCACTCGAAGACCTTGCCGAGCAGCGGGCCGGTGCAGTGGCGTTGGGCCGCGGCCTGGAAGGCGTCCTTGACCTGACCGAGGATCTGCGGCTCGCCGACGACGAGCGAATCGAGACCGGCGGACACCCGGAACAGGTGGCGCGCCGCCTCGGCGTCGTCGTAGGCGAAGAGGTGCGGCAGGAACGCATCGCGCGGCAGCTGGTGGTAGTCGCTCAGGAAGTCGACGAGCTCCTCGCGCGCTCGCGTCGGGTCGCCGCTGGCGACGTAAATCTCGGACCGGTTGCAGGTCGAGAGCACGACCGACTCCGCGGCCGAGGGACGCGTGGCCAGCGCCTCCACCGCCGCGCCGAGGTCGCGGCTGGAGAAGTCGAGGCGCTCCCGTACATCCACGGGCGCCGTCCGATGACTCACGCCGAGGAGGAACAGGTGCACGTCAGTCGAAGGTGTGACTCGTACTCAGGAAATAGTTGAAGGGCAGGAAGTTCAGCAGGATCATGGCGAAGCCGAGCGCCGCCAGCCAGGCCGCCCGCCGTCCCGTCCACCCCATCATCGGCCGTGCGAACATGGCGAACGTATAC
>DATDHP010000301.1:0-7644 GCA_036521515.1 Vicinamibacterales bacterium | reverse complement strand
GCCACCGGCGAGTGGACGATCGAGGGCATCCGTCGCGTGCTGTACCGCCTCCCTGAACTCCGCGGACGCAAGACGATCTACATCGTCGAGGGACCGAAGGATGCTAACCGCCTCTGGGATCTGCAGCTGCCGGCGACGACGAACGCCTGCGGCGCAGGGCACTGGTGCGAGGAGTACACCGCGCAACTCAAAGCCGCCGGCTGTGAGCGGGTCGCCGAGTTCCCTGACAATGACCCGCCTGGCGAGACGCATGGCCGTCAGGTGGCGCGGAGTTGCTGCGATGCCGGCCTGCGCGTCAAGCTGATTCCCCTGCCGGGCTTGCCGCCGAAGGGCGACGTCAGCACCTTTCTCGAGCAGCACACGAAGGCAGAGTTCCTCGCGGTGTTGGACCGGCAACGCCTTGAGCGGGACGCGCTCCGGCAGACCGGACAGATGGTGCCGTGGGTATTCTGGCGGATGCGGGGCACGCGCGGCTCGCGGACCGGACGTCGGGCGACGCACCGACCCACGCCGATCCGGGATTTCGGGGAAGATTTGGCACGCAGCGTGTCGCGCCGCCGGCTGTCCGGGACGGATTCCCCATGACTTTCGGCGCACGGCGGTGCGGAACCTCGTACGCGCGGGCATTCCCGAGCGCGCAGCGATGCAGATGACGGGTCATAAAACCCGCTCGGTATTCGAGCGGTATCACATCGTGTCGTCCGGCGATCTCCGCGAAGCGGCGCGCAAGCTCGACGAGCGTCAACATCGTGATGGGCACACTTTCGGGCACACTGACCCGAAATCGGTGGTCGCCGGCTCGTCGACCTCACCGCAAACTGTTGAAGGGACTGGAGCGGGAGACGGGGATCGAACCCGCGACATCGAGCTTGGGAAGCTCGCGTTCTACCGCTGAACTACTCCCGCTCTCTCGACGACCGTTCATTCTACCAACGTTCTTGCTTTCACGTAGCCACAGAGACACGGAGGAAATCAGGCCCAATTCCCTCCGTGGCTCCGTGCCTCCGTGGCCCGGGGGTGAACGAGGCCCAGCATATCCACTTCAACGCAGCGAAATCCCGGCGGCAATCGAGAACAGCATGGAAGCTGGCATCGTGTCTGCCGCCGTTACGCGGTGAAGGCGCGCGTCGAAGCCGAAGGCGACGCGTCTGGTCAGGAACCATCTTGCCCCGCCGCCGGCGTTGATGGTCATGACGCGACCGGAGGAACGCCTGGCGTCCACGCCGTCCACCGGCCTGGCCGTCACCTCGGTGAATCCCGCTCCGGCGCTCAGATAGCTCCAGCCGTCCGCGGTGCCGAAGTTGAACGATACCTGGGGAACGAGTGCTCGCATATCCACGTGCAGTCCTGGAGGTCCCGCCGGCGGGCTCGACGTTGCAGTCGAGGGCGCCGCCTGCGGCGGGAACTCCTCGGTCCGCACGTTCATCAGGCTGGCGCCGAAGCCGAGCCGGGCCTGGCCAAGGCGCCCGGCGTAGACGTGTGCGCCTATGTCGAATCCAAGTGCCCGTGTAGGGATCGGTAGGCCCGCCGCCAGCGGTGGAAAGAAAGCGGCGCCTTCAGGGACGCCGCTGGAGACGCCGCGCACGTCGAGGACGTAAGGGCCGGGCGGAGCTGGCGGGCCCTGCGCCGCGGCCCGAGTGGTGGCCAGGATGCCGACGAGAGTCAGCCCCAGGCCTGCCGCACGACGCGGCCTCCCTCGCCGGCGCTCAGAATGGCCCGACCTTTCGACTGCGCTCAGGGTCACTCCGAACTTGTCGAGGAGTGAGCGCCAGTCGAAGGCCACTATTTTCCCTTCCCTGCTTTCGCTCTCCTGCGTTCAGCCCAGTACTTGCGCATGCGCTCCGACACCGCCTTGCGGTTGGCGGCCGACATGCGCCGCCGCCGCGGCGCGGCGCTCTTTCGGGCGGCCCGTCGCCCACGACCGAACAGCTCGGGGAACGCAGCGCGGATCGCCGCTTCTTCCTCCCGCAGCTCCTCCAGCCGCGTCTTTGCGCCCAATCGCGCCAACCTTCCAAGCTGCTCCGGATTCAGCTTTGCCATCAAATCCTCCCGGCGGGTCCGACATGGCCCGCCCTACTGTTCACCACAACCTGACGCCCGGCCCCACTTCCCCCCCCCGCCCTACCCGCCCGACCCGCCCTACTCGCCCTACCCGCCCTACTCGCCCTGCTGGGACTAATAGCCCTTGCCCGCCGCCGGCGTCGGCTGCTGTCCACGCGACTCCTGGACGATCCGCACGCCGGCGCTGGCGCCGATGCGCGTCGCGCCTGCCGCGACCATCGCCTTGAGCCCCTCGAGGTCGCGAACCCCGCCCGCAGCCTTGACGCCCATCTCCTCGCCAACCACGCGCCGCATCAACGCGACGTCAGCCACGGTCGCACCTCCAGATGCAAATCCCGTGGACGTTTTCACGTAGTCCGCGCCCGCGGCCTTGGCGAGCGTGGATGCCGTGACCTTCTCCTCGTCGCTCAGGAGCGCCGCCTCGATGATGACCTTGCTCAGCACGCCCGCTTCGCGGCACGGACCGGTCACCGCCTCGAGGTCGCGCTCGACCAGCCGGAGGTCTCCCGACTTGAGCGCCCCGATGTTCATCACCATGTCCACTTCCAACGCCCCGTCGAAGATGACCCGGCGCGTTTCGTAGTGCTTCACATCCGGCGTCGTGGCGCCAAGCGGAAATCCCACCACGGAACAGACGCGGACGTCAGCCCCCTGCAGGAGCCGCGCGCACGTCGCCACCCAGGTGGGGTTCACGCACACGCTTGCGAACTTGTATTCCGCGGCCTCCCGGCACAGTGCCTCGATGTCCTTCCGTGTCGCGTCTGGCTTCAGCAGCGTGTGGTCGATCATCGCGGCCACGCTGCCCGTCGCGCCGCCCGACGCGTGCAGGCCCAACCGCGTGGCGCCCGCGTCGATCACGCCGCGGAGACGATCGGGGCAGCAGTCGTACATCACCGAGTGACACGCGCAGCGCGCCGACCCGCCCTGGCCCTGGAGCGCGGCGAACTCCTCGACGATGATCTGGATGAGACGTTGAACGTCGCCCGCGTGCATCAGTGGTGGGCCCGCTCCTCCAGGTCCCGGATCTTGGCGAGCCTGCGGATGTACCGCGGCTCGCGCATCGGGGTATCGAGGAACGTATCGACGATGGTGAGGGCGTCGGCCTGACTGACCAGCGTGGAGCCGAGCGCGAGCACGTTGGCCCCATTGTGCTGGCGCGCGTACCGTGCGAGCGTGGGATTCAAGCACATCGCCGCGCGGACGCCGGCAACCTTGTTCGCGGCGATGGTCGATCCGAGGCCCGCCCCGTCGATGGCAATCCCGGCCTCGGCCTCGCCGCGGGCGACCTGGCGCGCCACCGCGGCAGCGGTGTCGGGGTAGTCCACGGGCTCGCTGCTGTTCGTGCCCAGATCGTGGGCGGCGATGCCCCGGCTGCGCAGGTGCCGCACGATCGCCTGCTTCAGCGCGACCGCGGTGTGATCGCCGGCGAGCGCCACCGTCTTGATCTCGGCCGGCGGCGCCAGCGCGGCAGTGTCCACGTCATCGCCCTCGCGCACGACAGATATCCGCCGCGCGTTCAGCGTGTCCTGCGCAAGGGGCGTCACATGGCCGCCGGATACGAGGACGATCGTGCTGCCGTAGTCGAGCACGCGCGCGTCGGCCTCGGTGACCATCTGGAACCGTTTCATGGGCAACGTCGCTATGTTACTCTCGCGTACGCGGAACACTCAAATAGCACGCGCTGGAGGCCGGGCCGTCGACATCCTTTCAGGAGCGTCTCCGCGTCTCCAGCCGCCATGGCCCCTCTCGCACGATGCATGTATTGATTCCGGCCCACGACATCCAGGCGCGCGTGCGCGCGATGGCGCAGGACATCCGCCGCGACCACCCCGATGGCGTCCACTTCGTGTGCGTGTTGAAGGGCGCGTTCGTTTTCCTCTCCGACCTGTCGCGAGCGCTGCCGGGAGAGTGCTCGCTCGACTTCATGGCGCTCTCGAGCTATGGCAAGAGCACGAAGTCCTCGGGCCAGGTGCAGTTGCTCAAGGATCTCGACAGCGGTCTCGAAGGGCGCGACGTGGTCATCGTCGAGGACATCGTGGACACCGGACTGACGCTCACCTACCTGCAGGACATCCTGCGCGCGCGCGCGCCCCGAAACCTGCGGACGGCGTGCCTCCTCAGCAAGCCCTCGCGCCGCAAGGTGAACGTGAAGGTCGAGTATATCGGCTTCACAATCGAGGACAAGTTCGTCGTCGGCTACGGGCTGGACTACGCGGAACGGTACCGGAACCTGCCGTACATCGGCGTCATTGGAGACGGATTCCATCTGTGATTCGTGATTCGTGATTCGTGATTTCCAATCCCGAATCTCGAACCCCGAGATCAGCGCTGACCGACCGCGCTGCGCACCTTGGTGGCCCAGGCGCGCGCCTCGGTCAGGATGGCGCTCTCGTCCAGCGTCAGCATTTTCCGGTTCCGCATCAGCACTTTCCCGTTCACGATGGTCGTCAGCACGTCGTCGCCACGCATGACGTAGACGAGATGGGACATCGGGTCGTACATCGGTGTGTGGCGCGCGGTGCTGGCGCTCACCACGATGAGGTCCGCGCGCTTGCCGCGCTCCAGCGACCCGATCTGCTTCTCCATGCCGAGCGCGCGGGCGCCGCCGATGGTCCCCATCTCGAGCGCGGTCCTCGCGCCCACCACGCGCGGATCCATTGTCTGGAGCTTGTGCAGGAAAGACGCCACCCGCATCGCCTCGAACATGTCGAGGTCGTTGTTGCTCGCCGCCCCGTCCGTCCCGAGACCGAGGGCCACGCCGGTGCGCAAGTACGCCGTGACGGGCGCGGTGCCGCTCGCCAGCTTCATGTTGCTTTCGGGATTGTGTGACACGCCGACGCCGCGCGCTTTCAGCACCGCCATGTCGGCATCCGATACCCACACGCCGTGCGCGGCCAGCACGCCTGGGCCGAAGAAGCCGAGGTCGTCAAGATACGCCACCGGTGAGGACTTGAAGCGTTCCTGCGCGGTCATGATCTCGTCGCGCGTTTCGGCGAGGTGGATGATCGTCGGCACGCCGGTGCGTCGCGCCAGCTCCCGCGCGGCGCGAAGGGTGGGGCCATCGAGCGTGTACATCGCGTGCGGCGCCACTGCCGGGGTGATGAGCGGATCCCCCTTGAACTCCTCGATGAACTTCTCGGCACGCGCCAGTGAGTCGGCCGGCGTTTTCGCGTCGGGCGCGGGGAACTGGATGATCGTCTGGCCCAGCACGCCGCGCAACCCGGCCGTCCGCGTCTCGCGCGCGATTTCCTCCTCGAAGTAGTACATGTCGGCGTAGGTCGTGGTGCCGGACTGGATCATCTCGAGCGCCGCCAGTCGCGTGCCCGCCCGGACCATCTCGGGTGACACCGTTTTCGCTTCGGCGGGGAAGATGTACTTTTTCAGCCATTCCAGCAGCGGGATGTCGTCAGCCAGCCCGCGGTAAAGCACCATCGGCGCGTGCGTGTGCGTGTTGATCAAGCCTGGCATCACGATCTGGCCGCCGGCATCGATCGTCTCCGTGCCGCGGAACTGCTTCCTGATGGCATCCGCCGTGTCGACGGCCGCGATCTCCGCGCCATCGACGGCGACCGCTCCGTTCTGGAGCACGCGACCGGTCGCGTCCATCGTGACGACGATCGCATTCGTGACCACCAGCGAGACCTGTCGCTGCCCGGTCTGCGCGGAGAGCGCCGCCACGGCGGCGAGCAGCGCTGCAGCAATCGTCGGAGCACGCATTCGCATGACGGAACCCTGATTGTTCGGTCGTCCGGGTCGTTCGGGTCGTTCGGCGCGAACGATTCGAACGATTCGACAGTGAACGTATCATATTGCCGTGCCCGTCCACCTCGTCGATCATCCCCTCGTCCACGACGCGCTCATGGAGTTACGGGATGTCAGGACGGCCCCGCCTGAATTCCGCCGGGCCGCGAACCGGATCAGCGTGCTGCTGGCGGCGGAGGCGTTGAAGGACGTGCCGGCGGCGCCCGCGATGGTCATCACGCCACTCGGTCCGGCCGACGGCAAAGTGGTGAGAACCGACGTTGTCGTGGTGCCGGTGCTGCGCGCCGGCCTCGGCATGCTCGACGCCGTGCTGGAATTGCTCCCGGCGGCCCGAGTGGGCCACATCGGCCTCCAGCGCGACGAGGCGACCGCGATCGCCTCGAAGTACTACACGAAGCTGCCGCCCGACCTCGCGAGCAGTTACGTCCTGATGATCGATCCGATGCTGGCGACCGGCGGCAGCGCCGTCGCCGCGATCGACATGATCAAGGCGGCCGGCGCGCGTACGATCCGCATGATCTGCATCGTCGCGGCGCCGGAGGGCGTGGCGCTGGTCGAGCGTCGTCATCCCGATGTGTCGGTGTACACGCCCGTGGTCGACCGCGAGCTCAACCCGCACAAGTTCATCGTGCCCGGGCTCGGCGATTTCGGCGACCGGCTCTACGGTACCGTATAGGCACAAGTCTTGAGTACACCAGCGGTGTGAGACGCGGGTGGGCGAGCACTGTCGCGCTGGCGGTCATCTCGACCGCAATCGCCACGGCCAGCAACGGGGCCCGGGAGGTCGCTGTCGACTTTCAGAACGTACGCTTCCATCTCGGACAAGGCGTCGTGCTCGAAGTGAGACGGCTCCAGGGCGCGATGATGGCCACGCGCGACGCGCCTCCCTCCTTCGACGATCTCGACTCGTATGCCCTGCGGATCGACGCGGGCGAAGTCGCGATGACGCCGGCCAGCCTCACAGCAGTGTTGCAGCATGCTTTCAACTACAAGGGGTCGCCCATCACGGATGTCGAGGTGTCGATCGAGGAAGGCAAGCTGAAACAGAAGGGAACGCTCCACAAGGGCGTTGCCGTGCCGTTCACGATTGTCGCCGACCTGGCGGTCACGCCGGACGGCCGCATCAGGCTCCGCCCCTCGTCGGTCAAAGCGGCCGGGCTTCCGGCCGGCGGGCTCATGAAGCTGTTCCACCTCGAGCTCGAGAACCTCATCGCGTCGAACCGGGCGCGAGGGTTCGAGATCGTGCAGAACGATTTCCTGCTCGTGGCGGACCGCTTGATCCCGGAGCCGCGCATCTCGGGCCGGCTCACCAGCATCCGCATCGAGGGCGATCGCATCGTGGAAGTGTTCGGCACGCGGCCGGCGCACGGCGCGGACAAGATCGCGCGCAACTACATGTATTACCGGGGCGGCGTCCTGAAGTTCGGCAAGCTGACGATGACCGATACGGACCTGCGCCTCATCGATGCCGATCCGCGGGATCCCTTCGAGTTCTCGCCAGCGCACTACTCGGCGCAGCTCGTGGCCGGTTACTCCAAGAGCATGCCGAACGGCGGACTTCGCACGTACATGCCCGACCTCGATCAAGCGGTCAAGGCCGATTCGCGCCCGGTGGCCGTGCTACACTGAGGGTTCCGGGCGGACGCGGGCGTCTGCCTGTGCGCACCACAGTGAAGTCCATCGGGCGCGTGGCTCAGCGGTAGAGCATTCGCTTCACACGCGAGGGGTCGGTGGTTCGATTCCACCCGCGCCCACCATTCGACTCGCCTTCGTCGCGCCTCCCGGCGCGACGCAGGCTCGCTCATGGCAGGCCAACGTTCG